>NZ_JAEQCE010000198.1:0-1908 GCF_020738665.1 Microcoleus sp. PH2017_08_TRC_O_A | reverse complement strand
AGATTTGTGAAATGGTTGAACCAAAATTGGGACGTATTCTCGGCTTATAAAGCCAGTTTAGGCCTTGTTTGGGCTTAAAATTTGTTTAAGTCCCGCTAAGGCGATACGAAACGATTTGGCAGGGGCTCCCGTTGAGCAGGTGAAATTTTTGGCATATTCTACTTCAAATTCTGACCACGGAATTATTTTTGCCATGATTACCCAACGATTATTCTCTGATAATTGTCACGCGATCGTTAAGGTCAAAGTTGGACGGTGCTTTTGGGGCCCTAGTCAAGTTTTCGGTACATGAACGAAAGTGATGCTGTGCATGGCTTTTGACTAATTTTAGCTCATAGTCTTACACTTTATCCGCGCCGATCGCGAGTCAAAGTCTTTTCAGGTAAGGCTTTTAGGCTTATTCAGCAAGCCCTACATAACCTTCCTCGTTACAGATGTTTAAGCTGTTAGTCATTTAAATTTATTGCTTGAACCTCTTACAGCATGGGGTCTGAGCTACAAATAGTGCAGTTTGAATGTCGAACAGCTTAATGTAACTTTGGTGCTGTGTGAGAATTCATATAAAAATCAACAGGCTATACTATCTCAGCGAATTGCTGTCTGAAATAAAATCGATTTTCCTAGAGTCCTCAAAGAGCATTAGTTGAATATGAATTAATAATTTTGGAACCATATAAAGTCAAAGTATACACTTGGAAAGCTAATATGCAACAAGGTTTAATTTCATTAATCTTTTTTTAATTCGGCTTTCAAATAACAGGCAAACCATCCTGAAATACCAGCAATTTTCCCGGTTCTATTTGCGTCCAGACTTCGTTATCAGTGAGCGGGAAAGTGGCAATCACCGCGACGCGATCGTCCTCTTTGGTCAATTCCCGGAAATCCACAGTTACATCTTCATCGATCGAGTGCGCGCTGGCAAAAGGTGCTTGTCGCACAATATAATGCAGATTAGTAGAACAGTGTGCAAACAAGTGTTCTCCATCAGAAAGTAAATAGTTGAAAATTCCTTGAACGGCAAGATTTTTAGTAATTTCGTTGAGAACCACGTAAATTTCCGTCACAGTAGGTTTATTGTGAGGAAAACTTTCTCGCAGCTTTTCTAATATTAAACAAAAAGCTTTTTCGCTATCAGTCTTGCCGACTGGTTTGTAAATCCCGGCACTTTCAGGATTAAAGTTTTCCAGATTTCCATTGTGGGCAAATACCCAATACCGCCCCCAAAGTTCCCGAATAAAAGGGTGACAGTTTTCTAGAGCAATTTCCCCTTGAGTAGCTTTACGAATATGAGCAATGACGTTAGTTGAGTGAATGGGATAGCGACGCACTACTTCAGCAAGCGGAGAAGCAACCGCAGGTTTTGAGTCTATAAACAGGCGACATCCCAAGCCTTCAAAAAAAGCAATTCCCCAACCGTCTTGATGAATGTCTGTTCGACCACCTCTTGCAGAAAAACCTTCAAAAGAGAAGCAAATATCTGTTGGAACATTGCAGTTCATTCCCAGTAATTGGCACATAGCTTTTAAATCTCTGGAGTTTGGATGGATGCCGCAGCTATGGGCAGCTACAGATTTTTGATAATACCATTATAGTATGAAGTGATTTAGCGTTATAAAAAAAACATAATTAATTTGCTTTGTCAACCGTAAGAATACTTAGTTAGAGAAAAATCCGAGGCGCTAAAATTCAGTACCCTATCCCCGAGAGCAGTCTTGATTGTTCCGTTTGTGTTGCAAATATTTGCTGATGTGGGCTGGCGGGGTATCTATCCCTGCGCAATAGTAAAACAACTATCAACACACTGGCGATTCCAGGGCTATTTCGTTCTAGACAGTAGACAGGGTTTAGGTTTAGAGTTTAGAAGTCGGATTCACCCTAACTTATGATTTATGAGTTCCCTAGCAATTG
>NZ_JAEQCE010000054.1:0-34931 GCF_020738665.1 Microcoleus sp. PH2017_08_TRC_O_A | reverse complement strand
CGCTCTTTGAGAGATGTATCAAAATACGAGTAATTGAGGGAATACGATCGATCGCCCAATCAGAGATTAGCTCAATTGTGCGATCGAGACGGAGGCTGGGACTAAAAGGTACGTAGTTGCGCTTCAGCGCTCTTTCTCATATATCTCAAAGAGCGCTCAAGCGCAACAACATACCTTTATTAGGGACACGGCAGTGCCGTGTCCCTACCTGTTGCAAAAAGGTCTTGACATTCCTACCACTCTTTGCTAGACTAACGAATAGTATTGTGTTTAATTCACAAATCCCAGCACTTCACATGATGTTCGCAACCAACAGCTATTTTTATTTTTGGCATACCCAAGTTCGCCCGGAGTGAATTTACAGATTGCTGTGAACATCCGGGCGAACCGCAGACTAACACCTGCGGTTTTGTTTTTTTCTAGCTTTTTTCCCAACCACCAATCATCGCAAGCGAAAACAGCAATGACATTATTCAGTAACTGGTATTACGGCTTTTATTTTTGGCCCCGCAGGAGTTCTGGGTAAATTGTCGTGCTGTCTTTTCGCGCCAACCCGGAACTCCTTAAAGGTTCCGGGTTTTTTATTGTCAACCAATCACTCGATTTTCCAGGAGAATTCCATCATGTTAGAAGCCAAACTCGCAACCAAATCTCATCCCGAACACCAAACTATTGTCAAACTATCAGAAACAGTCTCAGTCGGGGGCACAGAATTGTTAATCGTCGGTGGCCCATGTACCGTCGAAAGTTCAGAACAAATGGAGACAGTCGCCAGCAAACTCTCAGTCGCACCGGTGCAGGCTTTGCGCGGGGGAGTCTACAAACCCCGCACTTCTCCCTACGCTTTCCAGGGGATGGGAATTGAGGGACTGGAAATTTTAGCTGATGTCAGCCGCAGTTACGGTTTACCCGTGGTGACAGAGGTAATGTCGATCGCCCAAATCGATCCGGTTGTCGCCTATGCTGATATGCTGCAAGTAGGCAGTCGCAATATGCAAAACTTCGAGTTACTAAAGGCGATCGGTCAAGCCGGAAAACCAGTCTTACTAAAACGCGGTTTGTCAGCCACGATTGAAGAATTTGTGATGGCCGCCGAATACATTCTCAGCCACGGAAATCCCGATGTAGTTCTGTGCGAAAGAGGCATCCGCAGCTTCGACAATTACACCCGCAATGTCTTAGATTTAGGTACAGTCGTAGCGCTAAAACAGTTAACTCATTTGCCAGTAATTGTAGATCCTTCTCACGCCGCCGGCAAGCGAGAATTAGTCGCATCTCTAGCAAAAGCAGCGGTTGCTTGCGGTGCTGACGGGTTAATTGTTGAGTGTCACCCGCAACCCGAAAAATCGGTTTCTGACGCGCGGCAAGCTCTTTCTTTGCCGGATATGATTGATTTAGTTGCAAGTTTGCGGCCTGTGGCGGCGGCCGTCGGGCGGTTCGTACCGGAGGCTAAGTCATTAGTCATTAGTCATTAGTTATTAGTCATTAGTCATTGGTCATTAGTCATTAGTCATTAGTCATTAGTCATTGGACTTAATATTTCTTTCAAGAAAAGTTGGACGGGCTAGAAGCCCATCCCACAAACTTTTTTTTCTTGTGGGATGGGCTTCTAGCCCGTCCCAAAAACAGACTTCTAGCCCATCCCACAAATTTTTTTTCTTGTGGGATGGGCTTCTAGCCTGTCCCAAAAACCGAAATTTGATTAAAATAAAAGCAGAATCAATCCTGTCATCTACAAGATATCGCTTAATTATGGCACTCAAACTTCATGTTCCCTCGATCGTCTGTTCCGGCTGCGGAAACACTATTACCGAAGCCATCAAAACCGTGGAACCGGAAGCTAAGATTGATGTGGATTTAGCGGCCAAGACTGTGACTGTGGAAGCTAAAGCCTCGGAAGAGTCTATTAAACAAGCTGTGGTTGCTTCCGGTCACACTGTTCTAGAAGCCTAATAGTAGGATAACCCCTGGTTGGCAGTCAGGGCTGATGTACAGATAATCGCTTGCATGAATCTTTGGTTGGGGAGGGCGAGTTTACACATATTCTGGATGTGCATCATCAGATATCGGTGAACTCGCCCCTACAGCATCCGCGCATAGACAACTGACAACTGACAACTGACAACTGACAACTGACAACCAACAACTGACTAATTAAGATTCTTCGTCCAAATGTTCGGCGACTGCTTGGTAAAGTTCTAAAACGTGCCGATCGAGTAAACTATAAAAAACTTGTCTGCCAACTTTGCGATAACTTACCAACCGTATCGCCCGCAACGCCCGCAACTGGTGCGATACAGCCGATTCGCTCATGCTCAAAGCCGCCGCCAAGTCGCACACGCACAATTCTTGATTTGCTAACACCGACAGTAATCGCAAGCGGTTCGCATCTCCCAAAAGACTGAAAAACTCTGCCATCCGCTGGGCTTTTGCTGTGTTCAGCACTTGTGTTTGGATGTCTCCAACCCGTGAACTTTCAACTACGTGCGATCGCCCGCAGGTTGGTGTATCGTTTTCTTGGTCAGGCTGACTTATCGCTCCGTTAACAGCAGACTTCGGTGACATCTTTTCCCGGCTGATTTTAATTCTCATTTTCATATTAGCGCGATCGACCCACCTTTTGTTACAAAACTTTTACATCTCCTTGACATATATCTGAATATATGTTCAGATATTAATAGAGCGAAACACACCAGGAGAATTTAAAATGACCACTGTCACCCAAATGAAATGCGCGTGCCCTTCTTGTTTGTGCGTTGTCAGCCTCACTGAAGCGATCGAAAAAAGTGGCAAATCCTACTGTTCGACTGCTTGCGCTGACGGGCATCCCAACGGTAGCGGCTGCGGCCACATCGGCTGCGAGTGCAGCAAATAAATATTCCGATTCCGAAAAGGTTAAGGAACCTCTGTAAAAATATATCTAAGGGGAGATGCGAACAGCGCATTTCCCAATTTTTGTGTTTTTAGGTTAAATTGAGGTTAAAATACGGGTAATCAAAGGTTAAAATTGGTTTAATCGACTAAGTACACAGGGAAAAATCACAATTGTTACCTGGGGAATGCAATCAAAGTAAGTTAGCGTCGCAATACTAAGTGCAAAGACTACTATTAATAGCAGAGACAGAACCAAAAGTTGAATTAGGAGGGGGCAATGAAAGAGCGGGAAGATTTTTTACATCCTCGCAGTCGCTACTACGGTGATTTCACGCCTGAAAACTTGGCGTTTAATGCCAACTTGCAGGAATTTGCTCAGAAAATAACTTATATTTGCTCTCTGGAAACAGGGGGTAAAATTAGCGCCGAGAAAGCCTATAAAGATATTAAGGCGCTTTGGAAAGACTTAAAATCGTCTAAGAAGCAATTGGGAATTGGACAAAAACCCCCCAGTACCGATGACGGCAATTTGCCTTAAATTCATCGCAGATAAGACGGCGGTTGAAACCACACCCATAAAAACCAAGTCCGCACTTCGAGTTCGCGAGCGCGACCGCCTCCGCGGTGTAAAGAAAATAATATAATTTTAACTGTCTTCAAACCGCGGAGGCGGTTTTTGTTTGTCTAGACGCGGTTTCAACCGCCGACTTTTCTATGGTTTAGAAGTTGGTGCTACTTCTCCTGCAAACCGAGTACAATTGCCGCCGAGGCCGGAGGTAATTGCACAAGTATTGGTTTTTAGCATTCCTTCATAGGTATCAGCACCGGTGCCGGAACCGCCTAACTCGTCGCTGTAAAGTTCTTTGTCGGAAATTTTGACATTTGCTTCCCTCGCTACAGTCTGCATTAATTTCGGATTAGTCGTGGTTTCTACAAAAATTGTCGGAACTCCTGCTGTCTTAATTTCTGATGATAATTCGGCAATTCTGGCTGCTGTTGGCTGTTCCTCTGTTGTCACTCCCTGCAAAACTCCCGCAATCTCTAATCCGTAAGCATTGGCATAGTAACTCAGGGCATCGTGAGTTGTAACTAATTTGCGTTTTTGGGCTGGAATTGTCGCTATTTGTGCTTTAATCCAAGTATCTATTTTGGCTAAATTATCTGTTAATTTTGTGGCATTTGTGGTATATAGTTGAGCATTGGTTGGGGAAACTTTGATCAATTCATCGCGAATTGTTTCTACCATGCGGATACCATTTTTAGGATTGTGCCAAACGTGAGGATCGGGGACTTTTTCTTCGGTGGCGTGGGACTTTTCTTGTTCTTTCTCTTTCCCGTGTTCGTGTTCGCCCATCAACGGTTTGGGAACGGCGAGTTCGTGTACGGCGATTTTGGGTGCGGAATTACTGCTGGATTTAATTAATTTAATGATGCTGGGTTCGTGGTTGTAGCCGCCGTATAAAATTAGATTTGCTGTTTCAATGACTTTGCGGTCTTCTGGCTTGGTTTGGTAGGCGTGGGGGTCTTCTCCGGGTTCGATTAGACAGGTGGTGTCGATCGACTTTTCAGCAATTTTTCTAGTTATGTCGCAGATGACACCAGTCGTAGCTACCACTTTTGGCAAATTGGTGGCGGGAGTTGCTTGAGTTTGAGTGGTGGCGGGACTCTGGGGTGTGGGATTCTTTGCTTGGGGGCTAGAAGTGCACCCAACCAGTCCGCAGGCGATCGCCAAAACCGCCACACCGCACAATCTGCTGCTTTTTTCCGTCAAGTTTTTTAACATTTCACCTTTGGAACGATAATCGTTATTACTTTTAGAGTTATCCTATTGTAGTAGCTAGAAATAAGAATCGTTCTCAAAATCTGGAATTATGTTAGAAGTGCAAGACTTGGCTGTGAATTATCGAGGAATTTCGGCCCTCAACGGCGTGAATTTTCAGTTAGATCCGGGACAGTTAACTGGTGTCTTCGGGCCCAACGGCGCGGGGAAAAGCACGATGGTGAAGGCGATGCTGGGATTGATTCCGGCTTGTCGGGGGATAGTAAAATATCAGGGGCGGTTGTTGAAGGAACAGTTATCGCGGGTGGCTTACGTGCCGCAACGATCGCAAATTGACTGGGATTATCCAATTACGGTGCACAATGCGGTGATGATGGCGCGGACTGTCCAGACTGGTTGGTTTCGCACTCCCTCGAAGCAGTCGCAAGAATTAGTCAAAGCTGCTTTGCTGCGGGTGGGAATGTGGGATTTGCGCGATCGACAAATTGGCGAACTCTCCGGGGGACAGCAGCAGCGCATATTTTTAGCAAGATCGATCGCCCAACAAGCCGACTTATTCTTCTTCGACGAGCCCTTTAGTGCGATCGACAAAGCCACAGAAGAGATTATCTTCGATATTTTTGCCGAACTCAAAGCTGAAAACAAAACATTGCTAGTAATCAGCCACGATTTAGGCGAAACTTTAAAACAATACGATAATTTATTATTGCTCAACAAGCAGTTAATTGCCACAGGTTCCTGCCGGGAAGTCCTCACCGCCGCCAATATTCAAAAAGCCTATGGATACGATTTAAGCTTAGTTTCAGCGTGACTGGAAAAAAAATTATTTTTAACCGCAGATGAACGCAAATAAACGCAGATGATTATCTTATATCTGCGTTTATCTGTGTTCATCTGCCTCTATCTGCGGTTAAAACAATAAGATTATTGAGGTAAGTAATTAAATGTTAAACATACTAATTGAGCCGCTCAAATTCGAGTTCATGCGAAATGCGATCGCCGTCGGCATTTTGCTAGGAATTGTCTGTGCAGTAGTCGGCTCATACTTAATTGTACAACAAATGGGAATGATGGTAGACATGATTGCCCATTCAGTATTAGCAGGACTGCCAGTGGCATTTTCTTTAGGTTTCAATATTTCCATCGGCGCATTTATATCAGGAATCATCAGCGCCGTAATTATGGCATGGATTCAATCGCAATCCCGGATTAAAATAGATGCTGTTATGGCATTAATTTTATCTACATTTTTAGCAATTAGCGTCACCTTAATTAGCGTCTTGCGGACAACAAAACTAGACTTAGACGGGTTTTTGTTCGGGAATATATTGTCAGTTGCACCGTCTGACGTACAGCAGACTTTTATGATAACTGTAATTATTTTGGTCGCAGTTAAAATCTTTTACAAAGAACTGCTATTCTATACCTTCGACCCGCTAGGAGCACAGGCGTCTGGTTTGCCTGTAAACTGGATTTACTTGGGGATGATTTCGGCGATTACACTGACGGTGGTGGCTAGTTTGCAAACTGTGGGCGCACTGTTAGTAATTTCGCTATTAATCGGGCCAGGAATTACGGCGTATTTGTTGGTAAAAGAGTTACATTTAATGATGGGATTGGGCGCAATTATTGGAATTACAGCTAGTGTGACTGGAATGTATCTTAGCTATTATTTTAATATGCCATCTGGTGCGGCAATTGTATTAGTTGTTTTTGGATTATTTTTAATGGCTTTGCTGTTCAGTCCCAGTCAAGGAATTTTGACAAGAAAGAGAGGAAAATGAGCGAGGGCGGGCGGGTTTTGTTCTGAGATTGTTTGCGAGTGTCACAATCACTAGCTAAACCCGCCCTACAAATATGCCTTTTTTACCAGAAAGAAGCTGTCAACTGTCAACTGTCAACTGTCAACTGTCAACTGAAGCTTACTTAGCTTGACAATAGGTTTCATAAACGCCATCAAGCAGTAAGTTAAGAGCAAAAGTTGCTTTCTGGGCGGCTAACAACGCTTCTTGTTGTGCTTCTTCAGTTTCACAAACTTGTAACAGCGCTTCGCGGGTGGCTTCCGAGTGGAACTCGTCGGCTTTTTCGTGAACTTGAAAGAAAGACAAAGCAGCTTGTGAATCGATGCCGTAAAATTCCTTTAAACCAGCGATTTTGGTTGTGGAAACTTCGGGGATTTGTGCTTCGTAAGCGTAGAGGGCGGCTAAACCTTTGGCGGGAGATTCGCTGCGCGCTAAGTCTTTGAGAATGCGGACGGATTCGGTGGTTTTTTCTAAATGTTCGCGTTCGAGAACTGCATTTCTATCTAAACCCAAACCTTCGGCAAAGCGCAGCCACAATTCGGGGTGATTTGCGGCGCCTCTTTCTTCTTCTATGAGGTTTTCGAGGAGCATTTGACGAATTTTGATGTCGTCACAGGCGGCGTGGGTAGCGCTGACGTAGGTGGGGAAGTTGTGAACTTGCAGGTAGTATTCTTGTGCGTACTCTTGCAGCATTGCGATGTCGAGTTTGCCTTCGTTCCACATTTGGTAGAAGGGGTGTTTCAGCAGGTGGTTTTGGTCGAGAATGCTGTTGAGTTGTTCGAGAAATTGCTGTTGAGTCATAATTGTCGATCGCCCTTAAGGATTGTGCAGCCACTAAAATGTTATTGTAATTTGGGATTTTGTCAATACCAAGTTTTCAATTGTTTATGTTTTTGCAACAATGGCGCGATCGCCCGTTATGCCAACTTAGCGCCGCCCGAACCCGTGGCCGCGCATAGACTTTGACCAAACCACCAATTCGCCGCCATTCCCGCCAGCCGCCAGAAATTGACCGTCAGGATGCCATGCGAGACACGAAAAACCGCCCTGTGCACCTTCTAGAACTTGCAGCAATTGTGCTGCTTCATACCACAAACAAACTTGACCGTCTGCGGATGCAGAAGCTAATAAAAATGTGTTAGGTTGAAAGGCGATCGCACTTACGACATTTTCATGCACCTCTAGGGCCCAACCTTCCCAACCGACACTTTCATCAGCATCTCTGTCCCAAACAGAAACACCTTGAGAACTCGAAGCAGCCAACAAAGGTGCACCCAAAGAATTAGTTTGATCCGACCAAGCCAACTCCCGAACCTTCCCCGGAAAACCCTGCATTACCCACGGTTCCAAATTACCCCATTCACTAACAATTAGAGTATTGTCCATATTGCCACAAGCTAAATATTGCCCTTGCGGCGACCAAGCAATTGCACCTGTTGCAGACGGTACTGATAAAAATTCTGGGTCTTCGTCCCAGTCATCGCCACTCCAAACTTTAACACCTTGATAGCCGCTAACTGCCAGGTATTGAACAATCGGATGCCATGCTAAATCTAGAATAGATGACGAGTCGAAATTCAGCGTTACTTCCACAACATTATCATCAGCATTCCAGATTTGAACGCAGCGGCCCATACTAAAAGCTAAATGATTGCAGTGGGGACTCCAAGCTAACTTATCAACCCAGACGCGCTTGTTATCCAAATCAGCAATTAATTCCCCAGAATTAACGCGCCAAATTCGCACCCGTCCATCCTGTCCGCCCGCGGCTAGGAATTGACTGTCTGCCGAAAAAGACAAACAATCTGCCGATTTTCCTGTGGCACTTTGCAGCGGTTGTAAGGACAATTTGTTAACTGCCCCTACTGTCGCCAACATTACTTCGCCCGCAGCAGAACAAACTGCTAAAGTTTTACCATCCGGCGACCAAGTAACAGCAGTTACGTAATCAGATAGCATTTCTTGAGCGTGAAATTGCAGAATTAGCTCACCGTGGCTGCTCTTTTTTTTACCCGTTTCTTTTACACTAGACACCGACGGAAATCCTCTCGCAATTGAGTTTCATTTAAGTTCCTGCCAATGAATACGAGTTCATTTTTCGGAGTTTCGCTATCTTTCCAAGCTCGATCCGGTCTGCCATCGAACAGCATATGTACTCCTTGAAAAACAAAGCGCTTTTCTTGTCCAGATACATTTAAAATGCCTTTTGTCCGAAAGATATCTGTGCCTTGAGTTCGCAATAATTCGCCAATCCAATCACTAAATTTGTCGCCATCAACAGCACCAGATTCTACTATTGCCATTGATTTTACTGTTGCATCATGTTCGTGAACGTGTACGCCCAAAAAGTCGGGTTCGATTTCTAATGCCCGGTTCAAATCAAATGCTTGGACGCCCAACAACGCATCAATTTCTAGTTCTGCGTTATGAGTGCGGTGGATTTTTGCTATTGCATTCATGGCGCGAATTCTTTTTTCTAATTCTGCCAATTCTTCCGCACTTACTAAATCGGTCTTGTTGAGCAAAACCACGTCAGCAAAGGCAATTTGTTCTTGAACTTCTTCGGCATCCCAATGTTGCCATACGTGCTTGGCATCAACGACAGTGACTACTGCATCTAGCAGCAGTTGATCCCGCATATCTTCGTCTACAAAGAATGTCTGAATTACGGGTGCGGGGTCGGCTAAACCTGTGGTTTCGATGACTATGTGGTCGAATTTGTCGCGCCGCTTCATCAAGTTGCCGATAATCCGAATTAAATCACCTCGGACTGTACAGCAAATGCAGCCGTTGTTCATCTCAAAAATTTCTTCGTCGGCATCAATGATGAGTTGGTTGTCGATGCCTACTTCGCCGAATTCGTTGACGATGACTGCAACTTTTTTGCCGTGCTCTTGTGTTAAAATGTGGTTGAGTAGCGTAGTTTTACCTGCACCCAGATAGCCTGTGAGAACGGTCACGGGAACTGATTCGATCGCTCCAGCAGTAACCATATTTTACCTCTAGTTTTGTAGAATGATAACCATTGTCGCTAGTTTAGCCTACACTTGTTGGCAGCAGCAACAATATTAAATAATGTTAATAAATTGTTCGCCAGAGCCTGTCGGATTGTGCAGGTGGTAGTGAGGAATGCAAGTCCGCATCCATAGAAGAAGGACTTGCATTCCTCACTACGAACCTTTGTAGGTATGACCGATGACTCCAGACAATTAATTACCAATCATAGCTGCAATTCGATCGCGCTCCAACTCTTTGCCAATCAGCACCAGCTTGGTTTGACGGAGTTCGGAAGGTTGCCAAGGGCGATCGTAAAAACATTCTATGCGATCGCCAACACCTTGCAACACCATCCGCATCGGTTTCTTGGGAACCGCCACAAACCCCTTAATCCGATAAATTTCTTCCTGCTGCATCAAGGCTTGCAGCTTTTTCACCAAAGCTTCTGGTTCAAATTCGCGATCGGCAATAAAGAAAGTCGAGTTAATATCATCATCGTGCTCGTGTTCCTCTTCCGTGTCGTGGTGACTCGGGCGAGACTCCAAATCATCCTCAACTGCTGCATTAAATCCCAACAGCACATCCGGGTTAATTTCGCCAGCCTTGCAAGGCACAATTTTCACACTCGGGCGTAACTCTTGCTGCAACCAGGTTTGGACTTTCTGGTGAGTTTCTGAATTTACGCGATCGACCTTCGTCAACAGTACCATATCGGCACAGGCCAACTGATCTTCAAACAATTCCTCGATCGGCGTTTCGTGATCCAAACTCGAATCAGCCTCTCGCTGCGCCATCAAAGCATCAATATCGCCAACAAAAGTACCGTTAGCAACAGCCTCGCAATCAACAACAGCAACCACACCGTCAACTGTAGCGCCCGTGCGAATTTCCGGCCAGCGAAAAGCTTGAATCAAAGGCTTAGGAAGTGCGAGGCCCGAAGTCTCGATTAAGATACAATCAATTTGGTCTTTGCGCTTCAACAATTCCTGCATAGTCGGCAAGAATTCCTCTTGCACAGTGCAGCAAAGACAACCATTAGTTAATTCGACAATATTGCTGGTGACAGTTTCTTCTTCATCGCAAACTTGGCAATCGCGCAGCAATTCTCCATCTATTCCGATTTCGCCAAATTCGTTAACTAAAACAGCAATGCGGCGGCCTTGATTGTTTTGCAATAAATGGCGAATTAGGGTGGTTTTGCCGCTACCGAGAAAACCAGTGATCACTGTAACAGGAATCTTGTGCATTATTAATTACCAATTGAGTTTTTAGAGTATGACACTTTATAGAAAGACAAGAGTGAAAATAAGTTGGAGTTAGGATTCAATCAACTCTTAGCAAACCTCTTTATTGTATCATAAAAATATTTGTACGAGGCTTATTAAATAAGGGTACGTAGTTGCGCTTCAGCGCTCTTTGACCTAGAGCGCTGAAGCGCAACTACATACCTCAGAAGTATTGTGAAACTTTTATCGAAGACTGAATCTATTTGCGCCATGTATCAAATTGGTCTTCAGATTGATAAGGGTACGTAGTTGCGCTTCAGCGCTCTTTGACCTAGAGCGCAAAGAGCGCAACTACATACCTTAGGAATAGAAATTAAATAACTTAAGCAAATTTGTGGGATGGGCGTCCCGCCCGTGCAGAAAGGACGGGCGGGACGCCCATCCCACAACAATCATCGAGCGTGTAAGTTATTTAATTTTCATTCCTTAGAGTACCGAATCTATTTCCGCCATCTATCAAATTGGTCTTCGGAACAACCATTGATAAATTTATTGTTCACCCAACCGTCAAGGATTGTAAAAGTTTCATTAGGAGCATTCCCAGAAGTTCGGGCCGCAATTTTCACCCAACTACCTTGTCTGCTAACAGCCCGAACTCCGTCTCCTCTTTTGAGTTTAGCTACAACTGGGTACTTATTGCCGGGGCCTTTGCGAATGTTAACCGGGCCGCCTTCACCTGTAATAAACGAGCATTGAGTTTGCTTTTTTAAAGCTTCTACTTTTTCCGGCGAAAGACTTTGCTCTTTCCCGAAAACTGGAAAGCTGTAAAGTGAAAAACTAAAACTTGCAAAGGCGGCTGCAATGAAAAAGGCTTTTGATTGACTCAAACTCAACATTTATTTAATCTCCTTGGGTTGGAAGGACTGAAGTCCTTACTGCGAAATGTTATTTTACCGAAGCAAACCATTCGGTAATGCCTTGGGCAATGGCAGAAGCTAACTTCTGCTGTTCTGTCGGATTCACAATCCATTCAAACTCTTCGGGATTGATCATAAATCCCAATTCCATTAAAACAGATGGAGCAACGGCAGGACGAGTCATCGCTAGATTGTTCCAGAATATACCATAGCTCGGACGGTTCAGTTTTGCAACTAAATAATTGTGCAAAAACATTCCCAAACTGTGCGCTTGCGGGTGAAACCAGAAAGCCCCGACACCTTTGGTATTTATCGCGTCGCCGTTATCTGGCAAAGCATTGTAGTGTATCGAAATTGCGATCGCAGGTTCTTCTTTTTGAATCATTTCCACCCTCGGCGGCAAATCCAAATCGACATCTTCCACCCGCGTCATTACCACATTTGCGCCCCGATTTACCAATTCCTCCCGCACCAATTTCGACACAATTAAAGCTACTGTTTTCTCGCGGTAGCCTGTAGGGCCAACCCCCCCGGAATCCTGCGGGCCGCCGTGTCCCGGATCGATCAGAATCTTAATTCCTGACAGCGGTTTTTCTGATGAAATCGGCACCCCGCTTGTATTGGCTGGCGGGTGTTTTAAAGACAGCACTAAAGTTGTGCCTTCGTATCTCAATTTATATCCCCACTGCTGGGCAGATTTGAGATTGAAAGTATATTGTACTTGTTGTGGCGAGATTTGTTGCCATGCCAAACGCGAAATTACCGGGTCATCGTCGAGGCGAATAATGTCAGTTTGAGCGGTGGTATTGTACAGAGTTAAAGTGAACGTGCGTTCACCTTCTTGTACCGTGACTGGGACTGGTATTTCTAAAGGGAATAAGACCTCTGTCCAGCCGGAAACTTGACGGGATCTGGCGCTGCGAATAATCGATCGCGCAGGCACCGCATCCTTGACAATTCGCACCTCAGATGCTTTAATCCAAGCGCCGTAATCGAGCCGAATCCATTCTCCCTCGCGCCCGATAACTGTGGCGCGAGTTCCCTTCGGCAGCGGTGTCATCCGAGAAAAATCCGTACTCGCCCCGGTTCTAGCAACACCCGGATCTGCTGTGACTTCTGCTACTTCCAACTCGGCTGGAGAGAGGATAGAAATCTTGCCAGTACCTGGTTGAGTGATGATTTTATCGTTCATTGTTAGATAAAATATTGGCACTCCCAAATCTATTTTTTCTGCCTTAGATTCACCGGAATTTTCCGGGGTTTTAGCGCAGCCTTGATACTGTTCGCTACTGCCTTTTTTAATGGGGGAGTTTTCGCCTAACAAGACAGATTTGTTGTCGGGGAGTTCGACTTGCGATCGCGCTTTGAGAGGAATATCAACGCCAGCCAATTTTACCGCAACTCGCGCATTCGCCGGAGCGATCGCGCCGAAGCAGATATATTCCCCCGGTAAACTGGCTACATCGACTTTCGGCGTCAGGGAATCTTTTGCAAAAGCCAAGCCTGCGGGGACTTGTGGCTGATTAGACTCGCGCGTCACCTTAAGAAGAACTTGCTGATTTTGGTAACGCAAGCTAAAGACATTTTCGCCGATTTGCAGGGGAAAAGTCGGGGCGAAATGGCCGGCGGCGGTGCGCGCAATTTGCTGGCCATTTACCGATACTTGTCCGGTTGGCGGGGCTGTACCGATCAGAAAAATGCGATCGGCGATCGTTTTGTGGTTGGCGGGAGGATAAGCGACGGACAAAGGTTGAGCGGCCACAGCTACAGAAGAGAGGGCAAGTATCATCCCAAACACAACTAATGCTAAAAATTTTCTCATTCTAAAACGCAACTAATTGAGACTCGGTTGGTTATTTATACTCGAACTTCGGCTAAGAAACCCGGTTGATGAGGGTTAGGTGTAATATCATATCCAGTCAATGACTATCACAAAAAAGGTTTGTAGTGCGGACTTTAGTCCGCAGCCAGAAAGCGGACTTTAGTCCGCACTACGAACCGAACCTTACTTATTTTGGTTAATTGACCGGACATGATATAAGTCCTATTTACTATACAGGCCCCAGTTTATCAGGTTTGTAGGTGCAATTGGGCGATCGCACCTGAGAAACATCAATCAAGAAACTACACAACCACCCCTTCAATCTTCTCATCAGTTCATTCCTATAGCCTTTCTCAAAAAGATGAGGTATGACTGACAGCTTATATAACCGCTTAAACGTATAGAGTCCTCTTACCAACAACGTTCGCTAATCTTTCGCTAGATCCGCTATACAACTCCCATAACTGTCGCAACTTACGATCGCAAATTAAATAATTTACAGAACAATAAACTGGATATTAAAGGCAAAGTTGGTAAAATCAACTAATCTCAGAAATTCACAGGCAAGATGCCTTTAAACAGTTGACAGTTGACAGTTGACAGTTGACAGCGAAGTGATAAAAGCGGAGATTTAAACTCCGTTCTTATCACAATCTGCCTTCATGCTGGGGCTTCAAACCCTTGCTATTCGGTGCCACTGATAGAGAAGAAAAAAAAATAAACTTCTTCTATATCTTTCTTCTTTTCTTACTCATCCTTCGCGCCCTAGCGCTTACGCGCGGCTTCGCCTAACGCGCCTTCGCGGTTCGTCAAATATGTTTTATTTCAGTAACAACAGATTAAAATAATCAAACCAATCCAAACACAGCCATATATAAAACCGTGAATCGACTTCCGCCCGCAATAATTATCCTAGGTCAAAACAGCCTAGCGATCGCCAAAACAATCTCCAAAGTCTTCCCAGGTTCCCAGATTTACGGTTTAGTCGATCGCACATCCGACACAGATATCAACTTTAGCAACTTCGGCGAAACCTTGCGAGAACTATTCGCCACAGAAACCCCAATCATCGCCATCTGCGCCGCCGGAATCATCATCCGCACCCTCGCCCCGCTGCTGTCAGACAAACGCGCCGAACCCCCAGTCTTAGCCGTCGCCGAAGACGGAAGCGCCGTTGTACCGCTGCTAGGAGGTTTGCACGGAGTCAACGACTTGGCCAGAGAAATTGCCGCAGCCCTCGGCGTACAACCCGCCATCACGACGACGGGAGATATCCGGTTTCGCACGGCGCTGCTGAGTCCTCCCCAAGGCTATTATTTGGCGAATCCAGAGGACGCGAAGACTTTTATTTCAAATTTGCTCGCTGGGGCGAAAGTACAGCTAGAAGGGGCTGCTAACTGGCTTTCCGAGAGCAATTTGCCGTTAGCGCAGCCCGCCCCTACGGGGGCTACGCCAACGGAGAGGATCGCCCCCGAAGCCAAATTAACCATCCGCGTCACCGAAAAAGCCATTGTACCGACGCCCGACTGTTTAGTTTACCACCCGCAAATTGCAGCATTTGCACTTACAAATCTATCCTATGTTGAGCCGGAAATAGCAATTTCCTACGTGCAGCAAATCTTAGAAAACGCAGATTTAGCAGCAGCCTCGGTTGCCGGATTTTTTGCCTTAAAACATGATATGGGAAATCCGACTTTAGAAGCAATTAGCCAATTTTTTAAAGTGCCAGTCCGTTTTTTGAATCTTCCCGAACTTGTGGAATTCGACACAGTTAAATTAATACAATATAATTCCAGTTTTGATGTCACCGCCGCCCAAATTAGCCTGACAGCAGCGGGTGCAAACAGTCAGTTAATCGCATACGATCGCACAAACGCCTTTAGTTGCGCGATCGCACTTGCTACCGAACCGATCGATCCAAGTGCGATCGGCGTTAGTCGCGGCAAACTGGCGATCGTCGGTACGGGCCCCGGAGGCGCACCTTGGATGTCCCCGGAAGTTAAGGAAATTCTGCGGGAAGCCACGGATTGGGTGGGTTACAAGTTCTATCTCGACTTAGCCGGAACTCTGCGGGAAGGACAAAACAGGCACGATTCCGACAACCGGGAAGAGATCGATCGCGCGCGTTTTGCCTTAGATTTAGCAGCATCCGGCAAATCCGTCGCCGTGGTTTCGTCGGGAGATCCGGGGATTTTTGCGATGGCTGCGGCGGTGTTTGAGGCGATCGACTTTGACGCTAAACCCGAATGGGAAGGCATCGACATTCGGGTAGCACCGGGGATTTCTGCCATGCAGGCGGCCGCTGCTGCGATCGGAGCACCTCTCGGCCACGATTTTTGTGCGATTTCGCTTTCGGATATTCTCAAGCCTTGGGAGGTCATAGAACAGCGGATTTCGGCGGCTGCAAAGGCAGATTTAGTTATGGCATTCTACAATCCAATCTCGAAACAGCGGATTTGGCAACTGAAAAGGGCGATCGAGATTTTGTTAGAAACTCGCGATGCTAAAACCCCAGTTGTCTTGGGGCGAAACCTCGGGCGATCGGGCCAATCCGTGCGCGTTTGTACTCTTGGCGAATTCCAGCCGGAAGACGCGGATATGAGAACTTTAGTAATTGTCGGTTCGAGTCAAACTCGGATTATTCCTCGGAAGTTTGGAGATATTTGGGTTTACACACCGCGCAGGTACGAGAAATAAGAAAAAACTCGGCGGTTGAAACCGCTGCTATACAAACGATGTCCGCCTCCGCGGACTAAAGAATCTGGCATATTGACGCTATAGCGCTATTAACACTAAGTCACTAAATAGCTAAAATTGCTATAGAACAAAGCTGGCATTAGTGTCACTCTAGAAACAGTGACACCAGTACAGGTTATGAACGATACCGATAAAGATAAGCCAGTCAAGCTCTGCTTTTACTGCGATGACGATTTGCGATCGCGCTTTCGATGGGTTTGTGCTTACCAAAATGCTTCTATGAACCAGGTTTTATTGGAACTCGTAGAAAACTGGCTTGCAGAAAACACCCCAGAAATCAGCAATAAGAGCCCATCTAAAAACGAAACCTCGCCAAAGTCAAAGCCCAAGCGGAGTAAAGCAGCAAAAACTGAGGAAATAAGCAAATGACCGATCGCCTAGACCGAATTGAGGCTATTCTTGAACAAACCGCGCGATCGCAACAACAGTTTGCCGATCGCATTAACCAGTTTGGCGCATCGCAACAGCAGTTAGCGGAGTCGCAACAGCAGTTAGCGGAATCGCAACAGCAGTTAACCGATCGCATTAATCAGATAGCCGTACAACAGCAGGAATCCCAGCAGCAAATCAGCCTGTTAACAGGAAAAATTAACTTGTTAACAGAAAGAACCGACGCCCTAACTTCTGCTGTTACCAAAATATCAGAAATTTTTGCCATCGACGTTGCTGAATTCAAAGCTAACTTTATGGCTGTGGAACGCCGGATAGAACAAATTGAAGAAAGAATTGAGCAAATCTGGCAGTATCTATTAGATCAGTTGCGTAGTCGCGGCAACGGAGGCAGTTAGATATCGCTTTTCTCAGGTAGATGAGCAGTTGAAAGCGATCGCCTCTATTGTAATTAGCAAGCGATTCATACTATTACTTCTCTAGCTTTTTTCACCTTATCTCTAAGTTGAGCTAATACATCATCTGCATTGAGCAACTCACCGCGTTGCGCCTGTTCTCGTGCTATATCGATTTTCTTCCGAGTTTCTTCAACCCAAGCTAAATAGTTTGGGTTGTTGCTGCTATCGGATAAAGTAAGGTCGTCAATTAATAACAGCAAGGCTGTGTTAATTGCTTCTTCAAGAGAGGAATATTGACCGTGCTTTACTAAAGCTTCAAGGACTTGGGTTTGATCTGGACTCAAGGTGATTTGCATTGTGACCTCTGATGGTGCAAGGGTTGGACAATACTTTTACTGTATCTCATTTTATGAATTTGCGATCGGGCTGACGCCATGCTTCGCGCCGATTCGATTGCACTCAATTACAGTCTCTCGCCACCGAATCATTAAACCTTCCCCAACCATGAGTGGAATGGGCGTCCCGCCCGTCCCCCACCAACTAATTAAACCTTCCCCAACCATGAGTGGGATACGCGTCCCGCCCGTCTTAATTCTGACAATGAGATATGAAACAGCTTAATTCAAAGATGCCATTCTCACCTTTACCAGAAAATCATGGAGAGCAACCTTTGCATTAGGATTTGACGGTAAATGACTGTTAAAACTTGCATCTTCTAATACATTGATTAGCCGATCGCGCTCCTGGTGATAAAATGCAATATCTGTATCCTCCAGAACCGACTTTTCCGCCCCAGCCAGCTTGCGAGCAATCAAATCGGGAATATACGGTAACTGGAACTTGTCATTAAGTTTAACCAAATTCGCCTCAACTTGCCCCGTTTGCATCAAATGAATCCCCGCCAGCAACACCCGGTAAACGTACAGCAACGGCTTCACCCGACGCGGGCTTTCTTTCTCAAACAATCGCCATTGAGTTTGAGCAAAACCGAGATAGTGGTGGCTGTGGTGCTTGGTAATGCAGTTCGAGGCGAGCTCCTTTAACTCCTGATGTTCCTCGCTACTGTAAACTATAAGTGGCGAATACAGTTGCTCCAACACGTAGCCGTTGCGCTTCAACAGCAACTCCAGAAACTTCTTAATATCGTGAGTGACTAAATCGAGTTCCATCTTCTCCCGAACTTCAGAAACTTCGATTGTTTCGTCTCCAGAAATCAGTCCGATTACTTTTGGTAGCGGTAAGATATGAACTCCCCGCAAGTCGAAGTCGGAATCTGCGGAAGGAAAACCGTATAAGTGCGATCCGCTGACAGTCGCAAACAGCAGCGGGTAAGGTCGATCGGAGATAATCTTGACTAATTCGGAGATGTATTCTACCATAATTTTTCAAAATTCACACATAAAAATCATCAATTCTTTCAGTCCGCGGAGGCGGACTTTGTTTGTGTAGAAGCGATTTCAATCGCCGAATTATAAATCAACTCCCGATCGCACTTTGACGCGATTTAATCAAAAACAGATTAGCCTGCTCGTAATTAGGACGTTCCGGTAACTTAGTTTCTGCAAAAGCGCGATCGAACTCTACGTGCAAGCTCAACCGCCAGCGATTCACCTCATCCCAGGAGATTTCCTGATTGCGGATTGATAGCAATTGCGATCGATAATCCTGCACTCTCACAGGCACAAAACCCTCCTTCAGCACCGTAATTCCTGACAAGAGCAAGCGAATCAAGTGCATCGCGTGCTTCCAGCGAATTTCCCCAGTATTGCGGAGGTCTTGCTCCATTTTTTTAAATTGCGACAAAACGTAACTATTGTAAGTTTGATAAACCAATTGCGACAGAAAGATTTCGCGAATTTCCAGCAATTCGGCTGCTACAGGAGAAACAGTTTCTACCAAAGGAGTGTACAAACATTCGAGTACATTGGGATTAGCTTTGAGCGCCAAAACCAAAAACTTTTGCAGTTCCCAATAGCATTCTTGATCTTCCTTATTTTCCAATTGTTCTGGAATGCCATAAAGCGACCAATGAAGAATTGCCGACGGCTGGTAAATTCCGCGCCTGTCTGTATCAGATTGTTCGTTATCCAAACCGTAAGCTCTCGAACCAACTATGCAGCGGTAAATTACAGAATCGTAGAGGTTGTATTCGGCGAGAAAATCTCCTCCTGACTCCAATCCTTCGCTTTGAAACTGTTTGCGAATGCTGAATTCGTGTCGCCGCAGACTAACTTGTGTTCCGTCTGGGAGTTTGACTAAATATGCGTGGGAATTGTCTGTAGGCGATTTGACAATCACACCTACTGCGCCTTGTTTCCAAGATTGGTCGCCGCCGGGGTTTTTGACCTCAATCTTGGTGACAATTTGGGTTCCGGCGGGCACGATTAGGTTGAAATTTTGAGGAAGATTGGGGTTTGTCACGAGGAAACCTCCTGCGGAGACACGAGCTACAATGTTATTGTAGCATATGTGTAGTATAAAGAAAAGGGGGGTTTGGGCGATCGCTGGGAGCTTACAGCCCGTGCTACGGCAGTTTTGGCTGTGTTGAACAGTGTCTTCAGATTGACCAGGATGAGGTTTTTTATCAGTCGCGCAGGTTACAATGGAGAGGTTGCTGAAGTTAGATCGTATTATGGAGATATAAGTGCGGGAGTTGATTAGTTTTATAGATAGATGAACAATGAAAGTTAGAGAAGTTATTAAAATGTTAGAAGATGATGATTGGTATTTAGCTAGAACAAGGGGCAGTCATCGTCAATTTAAACACCCAGAAAAGGCTGGAACTGTAACTGTGTCAGGTAATTTAGGCATTGATATGCCAATTGGTACGCTTAAAAGTGTTTTGCGACAATCTCAACTAGAGGAGGAAGATTAATGCGTTATGCTGTGGTAATTGAAAAAGGTCAAACTAGCTACGGTGCGTATGTTCCCGATTTACCTGGATGTGTAGCTGTGGCTGAAAGTTTAGAAGAGGTGAGAAATTTAATTAAAGAGGCGATCGCATTCCATATTGAAGGACTACAAGAGGATGCTTTTCCGATTCCCGAACCTGTCTCTATTTGCGAATATGTTGAAGCTTAAGCTAAACGTCAATTACTCTTTATTTCCAGTTTGTTTCTCATTCTCCGCTCCGATAAGCTGCAATTTCTTCGGCAATTTCTTCATCAGTTAAAGGACTATCGGCGTGTAAAGCCTGAGTTTCTTCACATAAGTTGTTAAAATCTTCAGCTAAAGCTTGTCGGTGCGGATCGGGCTGATAATTATTCTTAAGTTCCAAGCTCGTTTTAATTTTTTCTGCTAGTAACTCTTGTGCAGGTTTTCCTGAAAGAATTTTTACTACTTGCCGAGGTTGATTAAGATATTGCTTTTCTGATAAAGCTTTTAAAGCATCAGTAATTACCCGATCTGGGGTTGTATATTTCCCTGTTTCTAACAGTTGTTGCAATAACTTTTCTTGTTCTGAGTTCAGAATTATTTGGATCATAAAGTTACCTCTATAAATAATCTCAAGCCGTTTGATACCTGTAGGGGTGAAGCATTTGGGCGACAATTTATGTTGAAAACCTGTAATTTTATTCCCAAATGCTTCACCCTCCAACCTGGCTCGCACTCCGACAGAATATTTTATTGTTTGGAGATGTCTAATGAGTCACCATAAATTTTGAATGGGCAATACAGGATTTGAACCTGTGACCCCTTCCGTGTGAAGGAAGTGCGCTACCACTGTGCTAATTGCCCGCAGATAAGTATCATAACATACTGACTCCCCATTGGCAACTAAAATTTCCCTAAAAAATCAGCCGCTGGTTTCGGAGTGAAAACTCGACACAATGTGCGATCGCCCAATTGTCGATCGCACCTCACCATCAATCAACCACCCACCAACCCGCCGCAGGCCCAACAAACCGCACCACAATCCACCAACCCACCAACAGACTAATCCCCGCCCAGCTTCCGCGAGATGTCCACTTCAGAAAATCTTCGCTTTGAGTTTTCGTAATTGGTAGCCAGGGATAGATACGCTCTTCTTTACCGTATCCATCGCCGATCGACTCTTTACGACGCTTAGATTCGCCCATAATCTTTGTCTACTAAATTAGATTTCAATTCGATAACAACCAAATTATACGCCAACAGGTCATCTCAAGCCTGAGTCAACCAAGTCGTATCCAAATAATCAATCCTTGCAAACGGACTCAGCGCCGCTAAAATTTGCTGTCCGTAACTGCGGTGAATCACCCTACTGTCAAAAATCGCCACAACCCCCTGACGTTCTCGCACCGGCGCGATCGCCCTTTGCAACTCATTCAACGCCGCCGGTAACAAATACAACCGAAACCAATCCCTCCGCTGCTCCTTATAAAAAGCCACACGCGCCGTCACCAAAGGATTCTCCAAAGAAGGTAGCGGCAAAGTTGCGATCGCCAGCAAGTGAGGCGCACTCAACTCACCCTGATGTTCCCGCCAAAACTCCCATCCAGTCACCAAAATCGCATTGTCGCCCACCTCGGTTTTTTCCACCTGCACCCGAGAACCGAACTCAGAAGCCAAAATCGCCGCCATCCGAGCCTTCAGCGGTACATCGCCCACAATCAGCACCGTTAAACCCGCCACCGACGCACTCATCAACAGCAAAGTCCGAATTTCTTCCATTAAAACACCCTGAAATTCCGGCGTATTCGGCAGCGGCAGCCAGTTCGGAATGTACAGTTGAATTAACTCGTTTTGTCGATCGGGCGAAAACTTCACACTCGTCAACTCAGGCAATCCCAGCATTTGCCGGAAGATCGGAGCCTTCTGTTCCACATCCACCGCCCCCCCAATCAACACCACAGGCACGGCAGACCAAATTTTGCTCAAAACCTCGGCCACCTGCACCGGCGCACAGAACAGCGAAAATGACCCAGCAGAGCGATGAATTTGTGCCCACCGCAGTTTCCCGTTTGTGTTCCACCGCTGCCAAAAATTGCTCCAAGCAGGCGGAATCCCAGGGTTTTGCTCGATCGTTTCAAACAGCCCTTGCAAAATATTTTGCTCTGCGGTTTCCAGCAAATAGCACTCATCAGGCTTAGCTGGATGCTGAAACACAGCCCGCGTTAGCAACACCCGCGCTTCTCGAATTGCATCCGCCAGCATTGGGCCAGATTCCATTAAATCATTCCAATGGGCCGGTTCCAAACCCACCGTCAATTGCTGTCGCGTCCAAACTTCCAAATCATCCACACCGTCGATAATTGTCGGAATATTGTTGTGAAGTTGCGAATTTCCTGCCAAGCGCGCCGCCAGCCAAGACTGCGGATCGGCTAGCATCAACCCTCGTCCCGCGGCATTATGGGAATAAATCTCGATCCTCTTCGAGGGCTTCGCTAACGGTCTTTCAGTTTGCAGCCACTCTTGCAATCGCGGAATTTCCACCTCCTGCAAATGTTCCAGCAGCGGTGTCGGCGCCACTAAAATCACCGGATCCGGCCACATCAAAATCGGCATCAAATAGCTGACTCGATACCGCTGTCGGTAAGCGGACGCCGGCAGCCCAGTTTGGATCAAAGCGCTGCGCCCCAAGCGCAAAGCCCGCGCCACCAGTCGCGCCATCGTTAAATGGTGGGGCCAGCGCGGCTCGGAGTGCGATCGCAAAAAGCGGAGCAGCGAATTATGGACTTCTACCTCAATCAATCGATTTCACTGTTGATATTTCTCAATCAAGATAATCAAAACTTGCCAGAAAATCAACTACTTTTTGACCCACAGCCAAACTAAATTTACTCTCCTGATTATTTCCACTTCGCCGACCAAAATCCTGATGAGACTGCACGGTAAAACTCTCCTGCCCCGAACTAATTAAAATAGTTTGGGTAGGTGACTGAAAAAAGTTTGTTTCCTGAGAGACATTTATTGTTGTTTCCAGCATTTTTTTCACATCAGTTAAATTAGCCATTGCTGCATTCAATGCTTTAGATAACTGTATTATCCGTTTTTTTTCTAAATTTTGATTTGCGATAGTTTTGCCAACCGCCACCACATTTTTCTGAGTTTCCAAGGCATCCTTAAAAGGAACAATCGCTAAAAAAGCTGCTGGCAATAAATGCTCGTCGCTATCAAATCTAAAAGTCAGAGTTGTCCGGCGATAGCCGACTTCTATATTGGGAGGACGGCTCATGGCTCCGTAATGCCTAGCTATTTCGCTATAGGCTGTTGCTAAAATGCCGTTGGCTGAGTGGTCTAAAAGTGCGTCAACCACAATTCGCACTAACCCCGGCGTATGATTTAAAAACTTTCTCGCTTCAGACGACGAATTAAATTGTTGCACCAAACTGCGATCGCCTGCGGGGCTGATGTCAACCCACTGGCAATTAATATCATCTGCAACGATACCAAACCTGGGAACCAAATACATTTTTGCCCCAGTTAAAGTTGCCCCGGTCAAATCTGCGCCCACCCAATCTGCGTTAATCAAATTGGTTTCTGTCAGATCGGCATGAACCAAACTAGCATTGGCTAAATTAGCATTTCTTAAATCTGCTCCGCTGAGGTTAGCTCCACTCAATTTAGTATCACTCAGATCGGCGCCAGTGAGGTTAGCTCCGCTTAAATCCGCCCATTTGAGATTAGCTCCGCTCAAATCAGCACCGCTGAGATTCACCTCCTGCAAAGAAGCTTGTCTCAGATCGGCATTGCTCAAATTGACGCCGTTAAGTTCTGCCTTCATCAAATCGGCGCCGTGCAAATTAGCGTCTTTAAAGCTAGCTTCTTTTGCTGAAGAACCTCTAAGATTTGCACCGGAAAGATTCGCACCAGACAGGTTAGCCTGGGTCAGTTTTACCTCTCTTAAGTCTGCTTCAGTCATGTTAGCGTTACTGAAGTTAGTCTTGCTAAGTTCGCAGCGGACTAATTCTCCTCTAATCAGAGATGCTCCGATTAATTGAGCTCCCGTTAAATCCGCTCTGACTAAGTTTGCTACGTTGAGACTAGCTCCGTTTAAGATTGCCCGCGAGAGATTGGTGCTGCTGAGTCTAGCCACATTCAGGTTAGCTTCACTCAAGTCAGCTTCGCTCAAGTTAGCGCCGCTGATGTTGGTGACAAATAAGCTAGCCTGCCTTAAAATTGATTGGCTGAGGTTGATGCGACTGAGATTAGCTTCATTCAGGTTGATTCCTGTGAAATCTCTGTCGCCTTCTGTGTATCTTTTGACGAGTTCAAATCGCTTGAGAAGTTCTTCTGCTTCCATTGTTTTTACCTAGCTGAAAGGGCGATGGACTAACTTTTATGTGGCATTAATATAAAAATAAATAAATTTATATTATTTACTCACCAAGCTGATAAAAGCTTTTGACAAATTCAATCACCGTATTTAGGGGCGGGGTTGTAAATCTTTGGGCTTTAATTGCCGGCCCGATCGAGGTTTTGTTGACTCCCGGCAAATTGGTCAAGTTTCTGCCAAAGTCTGGGTGATAGTGAACCATCAAAGTTTCGGCGCTGGAGTTGGCCAGTATGGTTTGGGTAGGCGATTGAAAAAAACTCGACATCGGTTCGCGATCGAGGCGAATCGGCTGCATTTTCATTTCCCCTATTTTTCTAATTGTTTTGGTCATGGCGACGTTCAATTGCACTACCAAATTTGAAACTCTGACGCCTAGATTATTGCCGTTTTGGGGTTGAATCATCTTGATCAGAGTAATGAGATTTTTTTGAGTAAATGCCGCGTCGCTAAAGGGAATAATGGCAACAAAAGCTGTGGGAAATAGTTGATCGTCCTGCTCTATTCTAAATGATATGATTGTGCGCCGCGAATTAACTTCTATGCTGGGAGGATTGCTCAAACCCGAGTATTGACTGGCAATTTGGCGGTAGGTAGCCGCGAGGACAAAGTTAGCGTCGGGGTCGAGCGGTCGATCGACAATAATTTGCACTGTCGGCGGTGTAGCATTAAAAAACCGTTGAGATTCTTCTGGGGTAAAGCGCTGAATGTGACTGCGATCGCCGTTTGGGCTCAGATCCACCCAATCGCAGGTTATATCATCGGCTTTCAGATTAAACCTCGACACCGCGTAAATTTTTGCCCCAGTCAGGGCCGCCCCCGTCAAATCTGCGCCCACCCAATCTGCGTGAGTCAAATTCGCTTGAGTCAAATCCGCGTGTACCAGAGTAGCGTTCAACAGGTTGACGTTGCTCAAATTTGCCCCGTACAAGTTAGCCCCGCTCAATCTCGCTTCATCGAGGTCAGCACCAGTCAAGTTGGCCCCGCTGAGGTCGGCCCACCGGAGATTAGCGCCTCGCAAGTCAGCGCCGCTGAGGTTGGCTTGAGACAGATTAGCTTGTCTGAGTTCGGCATTGCATAGGTTCACTCCTCGCAAGTCTGCCCTGCTGAGGTCGGCTCTGTGCAAGTTAACCCGTTCCAAGTTCGCCGCTGTCAGACAAGCGCCTCTCAGGTGAGCCCCGCTGAGGTCGGCTTGCTCTAGATTGGCTTCTCTCAGGGTGGCTTCTCTCAAATCTGCTTCGCTCAAGTTGGCACCGCTCAAGTTGGCACCGCTGAGGTCAGCTCGGATCAGCTCGGCTCTGATCAATGTAGCTTCGACGAGTTGGGCTTCGCTGAGGTCGGCCCGAATCAAGTTAGCCACGTTGAGGATAGCGCCACTGAGGTTGGCTTTGTTGAGGTTGGCAGCGCTGAGTCTAGCAACATTGAGTTTAGCTTTTCTCATGTTGGCCTTTGACAGATTGGTGCCACTCAGGTTGGTGAGGCTCAAGATTGCCTCGCTGAAATTAGCCCCACTCAGATCGATCCTGCTGAGATTGGCTTCGCAAAGCAGGATGGCAGTAAAGTCTCTTTCTCCTGCTGCATATTTGGCGATGAGTTCTTCCGCGTCCATGCTTTTGACTTTCCCTGATGTGTTAGGTAGAACAAAGCTTTGTTATGCCAACCTTTAAAATAGAATAAGCATTTTTTGTAACTTCATGCAATATGCCTAGACATCTATATTGTGGAAGCCTTTTATAAAATCCAAAATGCTGGCGATATTAGCTTGACCCAATTTTGTGCTTTCAGTTAACTTGCCTGCGCTGGAGTTGCTGGGATCGTATTTTTTAATCAGGCGCTTGCCGAAGGCTGGGTGGTGATATACGCTGAGTCTTTGGTCGCGGGAGTTGATTAAGAGCATCTGTGTAGGAATTTGAAAAAAATTGATGCTTTCACCGATTTTGGGAAAAGAACTGGAAATTTTGATTTGGTCTACTTTGCTGATAGCTTGGTTGAGAGCTTTGCTGCATAACTGGACGTGTTTGGATTCTTTGACGCTAAGTTTGCCTGCATCGTGGGATTGAATCATTTTCATCAAAGCTATCAGGTTTTTCTGAGTTGTAGCGCCGTCGTTAAAAGGAATAATGGCAACGTAAGCGGTGGCAAATAATTTATCGTCGCTGTCCATTTTAAAGGCGAGTACGGTGCGCCTGGAACTGACTTCGATCGTGGGCGGCTGACTTAAACTCGGGTATTGTTGGGCAATTTGGTAATAAGTTGCAGCTAGGGCAAAATGAGCGCCTTGGTCTAAGGGCGAGTCAATTACAATCCTAACTGTGGGCAAGCTTTCGTGAAAAAAATCGTGGGTTCCTCCGGAGTTCAACCAGTAAATTTGACTGTGGTCGCCGTTGGGACTCAGGTCAACCCACTTGCAGGTCATGCCTTCGGTTTTGATGCCGAGCCGCGAAACTGCGTGGAGTTTGGCTCCGGTTAGGGTGGCTCCGGTTAAGTCGGCTCCCACCCAGTCGGCGCGGATCAGATAGGCGTTTGACAGGTCGGCGTGAACTAAACTGGCATTGAGTAAGTTGGCGTGGCAGAGGTCGGCTCGGCTGAGGTCGGCGCCGCTCAATTTGGCTTCGCTGAGGTCGGCCCAGCGCAGGTTGCAGCCGCTGAGGATGGCCCAGCGCAAATTGACGCCACTGAGGTCGGCTCCGCTGAGTATGGCTTGAGTGAGGTTGGCTTGTCGGAGTTCGGTACCTCGCAAGTCTGCACCGCTGAGGTCGGCTCGGCTGAGATCGGCGCCTTGGAGGTTGGCTTGTTCGAGGTTGGCTTCTGTCAAGGACGCACCACTGAGGTGAGCGCCTCGAAGGTTGGCTTGAGTGAGGTTGGCTCCTCGGAGCGTGGCTTCGGTGAGTGTGGCGCCGCTGAGGTTGGCTCCGCTGAGGTTGGCTCCGCTGAGTTCGGCTCGAATTAGCTCGGCTCTGATCAGTTTAGCTCCTGTGAGTATGGCTTTTTTGAGGTCAACTCGCACTAGGTAGGCGACGTTGAGGTCGGCGTCGGTGAGGTTGGCGCCGCCGAGATGGGCGCCGCTGAGTCTGGCGATGTTGAGTTTGGCACCGGTGAGGTTGGTTTTGCTGAGGTTAGCTCCGCTTAGGTTTGCTACACTCAGATTCGCACCTGTGAGGTTGGCTCCGCTCAAGTTGACGCCGCTGAGGTTGGCCTCAGTCAGGTTGATTCCGGCAAAGTTTCTTTCTCCGGCGGCATATTTTTTCAGGAGTTCCTCGACTGTCATGGGGGCGGCACCGTATCGAAATATCCCCATTTTATTGCTATTGACACTCCCCGCCGTAAAACGGACGGGGATTCTTAAGAGATTTTCACCCTTAATGGCTGTGTCAAACAGCCTCTAGACAGTCCGGTAAAACCATTCTGCTTACTTTTGCGACCAATATTTACAGATACATTTAACCCGGTAAATCTAGGACTAAGCCCAAACTTACTGTGTATGGCAAGACGCGTGAAAGCTGCAAGCTCTCCCGTCAAGGAGGTATCTCTCAAAGCTTTCAATAAAATATTGAAAGCGCCATTTACATCTCTGTCCAGAGTGTGTCCGCATTCTGGACATTTAAATTTCTTAGACCCACCTAATTTAGTGTGAATATGCCCGCACTTTGAACAAGTCTTGGATGTGTATTCTTCGGTCACGTCTACTACAATACAACCAGATTTGGATGCTTGATGCTTCAACATTTGTTTGAACCTATAATGGCTCAAAGTGACCAGGGCTCTAGCTGTTTTTGTCGCTAATTTTCGTTTCCCCTTTTTTACCATCTGCTGCGTTTCAAAAGTCGGCAAGAAAATAATTTTATACTTGGTCACCAAGTATTTAGCAGCCTTCTTGTGTAACTCGTTGACTAAGTTTTTAATCTGAATCCGAATCTGGGTCGCTGACTTTCTCAAGCAATACCTCAATCGTTTGAATTGTCCTCCTTTGTGCAGCCCTATTCTTGACATCAATTTGTCTAAATGTCTTGCTAGTCGGTAGATACGACCAATATCATTCTTTCCTACCTCCAAGATATCACTGCCGTCAAAACCAGTCAAAAACGTTCTAACGCCAGGGTCTAAGGCGATAGCTAAACTGCTTTCGTTTTGCAGAGGCTTTGCGGTATCAACTGCATAGCATATAAACCATTGCCCATTGATTAGTGACAGCGTTGGCTCATGTTCCATTACATCTGCAATTGGTTCGGATACTTTAAATGATAATCCTTTGGTTGCTTGCGGGTAAAAAGTCCCAGACTTCCAGTTACTGACTTGAAACCTGATAGTCTGGGAACGGTCAAATCGGCTTCTAAATTTGGCGATACCCTTTGACTTTTTAGCAGCTTTGTGTGCCTCAAAAGCTTGGAATACTGCCATTTGTCGTGGGTTGTAAGGTTGCTCCGACACCCAGATTGGAGCTGAGTCCATAATCTTTTTTCTGAGATCGTACTTGCCAATCTTTTCTGTTTTCAGGATAGCAATTGCTTGATTGTAACACCATCTACTTGCTGCAATCCAAGTCCTCCATTTCGCTGCTAGCTTGGTTTCTGGGTAAACTCGAATCTTCTTTGATAGTAGATTTGTATTTACCCCGGGAGTAGATTCGGCAACTAAAGACGTGGATGATGGCAAGGATATGTTCAACCATTTCTCGTTCACAAGACAGCTCGTTTCTACTGAGAACCATGAGTTGGCAATTGTTTTGCTCGCAGAGCCATTTGATGAGGTCGCTACCAAACCTTGCGAGTCTGTCTTGGTGTCCAACCACAATTGTTGAGATATTTCCTGACATGACTTGTCCCAAAAGGGCAAGCAGTGCTTTTCTTTTGAAGTTGAGTCTACACCCGATGTCTTTAAAGACTTTGGCTTGCGGGTAGATATTTTGGAGGTAGCTGACTTGTCGTTCGAGGTGTTCTCGTTATTTGTAGCTACTGACTCTTGCGTAGATGGCGATAACTCGGTTGTGTCCTGTTCCGAGAACGCTGTCAATGTCCTAGCGTCGTTGGTTGGAGGGGGTTCTGATTGCTGATATTTTGTCGGCAAGCTCCCAGTTTCTAAGAGTTTTCTCTGAGACTTGCAGCATTTCGCAAGCTTTTCGCGGCGTGACATATTTGATCATCGCTGGTAATATTTTTTACTCTTGATATATACTGCCTGATTTTGACGCTATTTTCCAGGACTTTATGGGAAATTGTTTACTTTGTGACAACAGCCGCTTCTAAAAACCTACAGAAATCTGTAAATCAAACTTAGCGGTCTATGTTTTGCCTAGAGCGAGTGCTATAGCCTTTCTCACATTCATTCGCGGACAAATCTTGACCTAAAAAGCTTTACACTGTAAGGTTCCAGCATATCTTGGCATACCTCATCTTTCTGAAAAAGGCTATATATGTTTTCCTTTTTGCTCAGGTTGGCTTACTCTTCCCAGTTAGAGACTGCCTTGATTAGCAGAGGACTTGAAATATTTGGTTTTTTGAGGATCAGTTTGAGCCAAGTGTTTTTTTGTGGTTTTCACACCCAGTAAGCTTTAGCAACCCGCACTAATCAAGCGTTTCCCCAGTTTATCACAATTATTGTTGGTTTTCGTCAAATTCTGAGAAAATCTAGACAAACCTCTGTATTTTGGCAACTGCCTAAAACGCCACATTGTAAAGGTTTTTGCTAAGGCGGCACAACTCACACAGAGCCAAAAACTCCGCTTTATTTAAATTGCGAATTTGGTTCTTTTGAGTCAGGTACATAGTTGACCTTTCGCTACATATTGTATTATAAAGCGAAAGTTGCTATTAATCCTAAAATTTTCTTGTCAAGCCGTCAAGCGAAGGACGGGGTTTGAAACCCATTTTTTCTGATGAATATCGGTATCGTAGGACTTGGTTTAATTGGTGGCTCGATCGCTCTGGATTTACGATCGCGCGGGTTTAATATTGTTGGGGTTTCGAGTCGCCAACAGACTTGCGATCGGGCGATCGCAAGAGGTGTTGTCAATGATGCCAGCATACACCTGTCTTTGATGGCAACAGCGGATTTGGTTTTTATTTGCACGCCGTTATCGGCGATCGAGCCGATCGTCCAAAAATTAATTCCCCATCTTTCCCCTGATGCGATTGTAACCGATGTCGGTTCGGTAAAAACTCCCATAGTCGATGCTGTGTCAGCTCTGTGGCCGAATTTTGTTGGGGGACACCCGATGGCGGGGACTGCTGAAAGTGGGATTGAGGCGGCGGTGAGGGATTTGTTTGTGGGGCGGCCTTATGTGGTGACTCCGACTGCACAGACTCCGGCGCAGTCAGTGGAGAAGGTTGAGGAAATTGCGCGGTTGTTGGGTGCGTCGGTTTATCGGTGCGGCCCTCAAGAACACGATCGAGCTGTGGCTTGGATTTCTCATTTGCCGATAATGGCTAGCGCGACGCTGGTGGCTGCGTGCGATCGAGAGGGCGATCGAGATATTGTGAATTTAGCGCAAAATTTGGCGAGTTCGGGTTTTCGGGACACCAGCCGCGTAGGGGGTGGCAACCCCGAGCTGGGAGTGATGGTGGCAAAGTACAATAGAGAGCAATTATTGCGATCGCTCTCTATTTACCGCGACAGTCTCGACGAGTTGATGGGCGATATCCAAGCCGAAGATTGGCAAGCTCTAGAACAGAAGCTGAAACTGACTCAACAAGCCAGAGAGCATTACAACTTGTGAACCCAAAATTGCTGAAAACTGTCCCCGTCTCCATTATGATTTGTGGACGCCTATATATTAAGTTTCAATGTACACTTATTCTCGGCTGAAGCGGGCTTTACTGGGTGAATCTCTCCCCACCAGCGCATCTGTTCACGAACGGCTGAGCAACGCTACAGGACTAGCTGTTCTTGCTTCGGATGCACTGTCGTCTGTTGCCTACGCGACTCAAGAAACTCTGCTGGTGCTGTTACTAGCCGGGAGCAGCAGTTTGAGTTTATCGCTGCCTATTTCGGGAATTATTGTTTTACTGTTGGCGATCGTGGCGCTGTCTTACCGACAGACAATTAAAGCGTATCCCAACGGCGGTGGCGCTTACATTGTGGCGCGAGAAAACTTGGGTATTTATCCCGGTTTGATCGCAGCAGCTTCGCTGATGATTGACTACATCCTCACCGTAACAGTCAGCATTTCCGCTGGTATTGCCGCCTTGACTTCAGCAGTTCCCTCCTTGCTGCCCTATACCGTTGAACTGTGCTTAGTTTGTATTGTCCTGATCATGTTTGCCAATCTCAGGGGACTGCGGGAATCTGGCAAGATATTTATGGTTCCCACCTATGGGTTTATCGTGGGCATTTTTATCTTGATTGGTTCGGGTTTATTCCAACAAGCAACAGGTCATGTTTTGCCGGCCTTAGAAAACATTCCAGCTAAGGAACCTTTGGGATTGTTTCTGATCGCGCGCGCCTTTGCGGCGGGCTGTACAGCCCTGACTGGAGTTGAAGCCATATCGGATGGAGTGTTGGCTTTTAAGCCTCCTGAATGGAAGAATGCACGCCTAACTTTAACTTATTTGGGAGTAATTCTGGGATTTATGTTTTTGGGCATTAGTTACTTAGCCCATATTTATCAGGTGATTCCTAAAGAAAACGAAACGCTCCTTTCTGTGTTAGGAAAAGATATTTTTGGAGTCGGCATATTTTATTACTATTTGCAGGCTGCAACTCTGTTGATTTTGCTGTTGGCTGCGAATACGAGTTATGCAGATTTTCCGCGACTTTGTTATTTTTTGGCGCGGGATGGGTTTTTGCCGAGGCAGTTGTCGCTGTTGGGCGATCGCCTAGTTTATTCTAATGGCATTAATTTGCTCAGCCTCTGCGCGGCTCTGTTAATTATCATCTTCCGAGGCGATACCACCGCAGTAATTCCGCTGTATGCGGTTGGAGTTTTCACTTCTTTTACTCTGTCCCAATCTGGAATGGTGATTCATTGGTTTAAGGAGCGAGGCAAAGGCTGGCAATCTAGTGCTGTGATGAACGGTATTGGTGCAGTGGCAACCACGGGAGTTTTAGCTGTAATTGTCGCTACCAAATTCCTTTTGGGAGCTTGGGTTGTGGTAGTAACTATTCCGATTGTAGTTAGTCTATTTTTAGCTATTCACCGGCACTATCGGTATGTAGCCGCTCGCTTGAGCATTCAGGGAATAGAACCCATATCTTATCCTCCCAGACCTAAAGTTAAGACGGTGACACATCCGGCGGTGGTGTTAGTTGGCCAGTTGCACCGGGGAACTTTTGATGCCTTGGATTACGCTCGTTTAATTGCTGATGAGGTTGTGGCGGTTCACGTAGATATAGGTTTGACAGATAGAGCAAAACTGCAAGCGGCTTGGCAAGATTTGCAATCTGACATTCCCCTAGAAATTCTGGAATCGCCTTACCGTTCTGTTGGTGAGGCTTTAACTCACTTTTTGACTTTGTTTGAAGAGCAACGGCCGGGAGTTTTCTTAACGCTAATTATTCCGGCTTTTGTGACGAAAAATTGGTGGGAGGGACTGCTACACAATCAAACTGCTTTCTTTTTGAAGGCGGCTTTGCTGGCTAAAAAAAGTCGGGTTGTGACAACGGTTAGATATTATCTGTAGCGTTTCTGGTATAACAGTGCGGTACGCTTGGGTAATTGGTAATTGGTAATTGGTAATTGGTAATTGGTAATTGGTAATTGGTAATTACTCGATCGCGTACCTCACAAAAATTGAGAATCGCTAAGAAAGCGGTTGACAGATAAAAAATAATGTGCCAGGATCGACATAATTAGAAAAGTTGCCTTCAACTTGTCTCTGAAAAGATTGCGGCTGCTGAACCAAAGTCTTTTACTAACTACAACATCTCTTCAATTTGTGGGGGTTGCACTGCAACCCGCAACAGACTATTTATGCAGCAGCCAAAAAACTTGAACAGGCTTTTGCGAGCTTTGTCTCGGCAAGGTCTTGATGTGAGTTACGACAATCAAGTCTACTCGATTTGTCTCAATAGTTCTCTGAAAGAAAACTGGCAAGATGCCAGTTCCACAACAGAAAACAGTGAAAATGTTTTTGCTACAAGAGATAACTGGCAAGATGCCAGTTCCACAACAGCAGAAGTTTTGCTTCCAGAAGGTTTTCCGGTGGAAGCAAAGGCGCTGAAACAGTTAGCAAATTTGGCGAATGTTCGACACCCTCAAGGTGGTTGTGTTTGTCGCGCCTGCGCTACTCCAGATTTCCATCCGGGGGATGCGGGAGTGGCAATTGGCTCGATCGTCCAAACTGACAAAATGGTGATTCCGGCGGCTGTCGGTTCCGACATTAACTGCGGGATGCGCTTACACGTTGCTGATTTGTCGATCGAACAATTTCTGGGAAAGCGCGATCGATTTGTAGAGTTGATGAAAGGCGATTATTTCTTCGGTACTCGCGATGTCAGCATGACTGCAAAAACTGCCCGCGCGATGTTCCAACACGGCATCCCCGGATGGCTGGATGGTATGCTGGATAGGGCAATGGGCAGCGCAGCAAATTCGGATTTCGAGCAGTTGGCGCAAGAGTGCGATCGCACTTTCGGAGGCGGTTCGATGAATGGCGATGTCAAATGGGCACCCGAAGAATTAGTCCCAAATGACGGCACTGTCAGGGATGGCGGGTTAGGTACCATCGGCGGCGGCAATCATTTTGTAGAAATTCAAGTGGTTGAAGAAGTGGTCGATCGAGCTACGGCCTATACTTGGGGAGTTCGATCGGGACAAATCGCTTTTATGATTCACTCCGGTTCGCGAAATGTCGGCAAATACATCGGCGGTATGTGGCGCGATCGAGCTTGCGAAGCCTGGCCGAAAACCCTAAAATACCCTGAATCCGGGCTGTTTCCGCTGTCTGTCGAAGCCAATCCCGAACTTGTGAGCAGCTACCTACAAGCGGAAGCAACGGCCGCCAATTATGGTTTTATCAACCGCTTGTTGCTAGCAGAACTTCTGCGACTGCGTTTGCGACAAGTTTTCGGGGATATCGAAGCTCCTTTAGTTTACGATTTGCCTCACAATATTACCTTAGCTGAAGGTGACGGCTGGGTGACTCGCAAAGGCGCTTGTCCCGCACATTCTGGCCAGCCTGTAATTGTACCTGGTTCGATGGGTGCGCCGTCTTATTTGCTAATTGGTTTGGGAAACGATCGATTTTTGCGATCGGCTTCTCACGGTGCGGGCAGGGCGCGATCGCGTTTCGATCTCAGTCGCGAAGGTGCTGACAAAACTGAAGCAGCTTTGGGATTAACTGGCGTAGATTGCATTACCTTACGCGAAGAACGTAGAATCGAAGAAGCACCGGCCGCTTACAAGCCAATTCAACCAGTGATTGACGTTCAGGTGGAGGCACAAATTGTGGGGATTGTCGCTAAAATGAAGCCAGTATTAACGTTTAAAGCCTAGGCTGATTTGTCGGTTCTCAAAAACTGGTTTTACGAACAGGCTAGAAGCCTGTTCCACCAGAAAATTCCAAAGATTGTGGAATGGGCTTCTAGCCCGTTCCCAAAGACAATTCCAAAGATTGTGGAATGGGCTTCTAACCCGTTCCCAAAGACAATTCCAAAGATTGTGGAATGGGCTTCTAGCCCGTTCCAGCAGAAAAAATCAAAGATTGTGGAATGGGCTTCTAGCCCGTTCCCAAAGACAATTTCAAAGATTGTAAAATGGGCTTCTAGCCTGTTCCAGCA
>NZ_JAEQCE010000197.1:0-1924 GCF_020738665.1 Microcoleus sp. PH2017_08_TRC_O_A | reverse complement strand
GCTCTTTCATATACCAAGCCAAAGAGCGCTGAAGCGCAACTACATACCTTAGTCGTTGCGCTTTTGGGTAGAACTTAATTTATACCGTCAATCAGCCACGCCGCGCTCTTTCATATACCAAGCCAAAGAGCACTGAAGCGCAACTACATACCTTACTCGTTGCGCTTTTTGGTAGAACTTAATTCATACCGTCAATCAGCCACGCCGCGCTCTTTCATATACCAAGCCAAAGAGCGCTGAAGTGCAACTACATACCTTACTCGTTGCGCTTTTTGGTAGAACTTAATTTATACCGTCAATCAGCCACATCGCGCTCTTTCATATACCAAGCCAAAGAGCGCTGAAGCGCAACTACATACCTTACTCGTTGAGCTTTTTGGTAGAACTTAATTCATACCGTCAATCAGCCACGCCGCGCTCTTTCATATACCAAGCCAAAGAGCGCTGAAGCGCAACTACATACCGTAAATGTTATAGTCGAATGGGCCAGAGAGCCAGTTCGCCAGAATGCTGCGATCGCCTCAAGCAACCTTGCGCTTGATTTTGCGTTTCGCCGCACCCATACCTAAAAAGCTCAATCCTACTAAAGTACCGAACCATGTAGAAGGTTCGGGTACGGCCTCAAATTCTCCTTTAATGGCGATCGCATCATTAGCGCACTCAGCAAACAAATTAGCAACATAACTGCCAGAAGGCATAGCAGATTTATCGAAACTGAATCCGATGGTTTGAGAACCTACTGCATTAAACTGCGAGAAATTTAGACCCATCGCGCTCAAAGTTGCTGAAGTTAAAGCAGAGATTTCTCCTACTTTTGTACCCGAAGCAATTGAATTGAGAACGGTATTTTCTCCTGTTTGTTGAAAATACGGGTCTGTAGCAGCTAAATCACCGATTGACGAGGTTCCACCTCCCGATCGAACATGAGTATTGTATCCGGTTAGATTAGAAAATCCATCGTTCGCTTGAGTAACGCTTTTCGCTGTAACATTGCTATAAATGCCTGTTGTCGCTAAACCTGAGTCATTGCCGTCGGCAAAGCGAATGCCAAATAAGCTGCGATTTGCATTAGCTGTGTTGAAGTTTTGACCGGAAAAATTGAAAAACAAATCGCCGTAGTTGATGTTGCCTCGGAGAACGTTGCTGCGTGCATATCCAGCTAAACTGAGATTGGAGTTGATGGCGATGAAAGCCGTGTCTGATGTTTCTTTGATGGCGATGCCGTAAAATTCAAACTCGCCGCCGCCGACTCTACCATCTGTCACGCCGTCGTTGAAGGAGTCGATCGCATAATTCCAGCCGTTAGATAGCGTTGCTGCTTTAGCCTTTGGTTGCTGTAATCCAATAATTGCAAGGAAGACAGCCACCGAGTAAGTCCAGCGAAAGCTGTTTTTTGTAATGGGATTCATAAAAAACTTCCTGATGAATGTGTGTTAAATTATCAATTTTGTCGATCGACTATTTTGATTTTCAGTAAATCACACATTCCAGTATATTTTATTAAAGTTTTGGTGAAGATTTTGTCAGTAATTACGTAATATCACTGAGATTAGTCAAAAAAACTAACCAATACCCGTAACTAAAGAATCAACTCTCGCCACAACCAGCACAGCAGAGCCCAGGGACTTTAAACCTTATTTTTCGGTGAGAGGCGATGGCTAACGTCTCGGCTGTCGCCTACGCAGGTTTTAACAACAGTCAAGCAAATTCCTTCAATATATCACATTGCGTTAACAGCAGGCATCGCCGTTTTCTTCTAACTCGGGCGGTAGTTTCTGCACTTGAAGCGCTGCATGAATCGATCGAATTTTTCCCGACTGCTTCATAAAACTTACCCAAACTTAACTAAAGCCATCTTTAGCTACAATGAAAGAGTTCACTTCCTGCGCTATTGAGTGGTCGGCCATCCCAAGGTAAGCAAGCT
>NZ_JAEQCE010000053.1:0-73358 GCF_020738665.1 Microcoleus sp. PH2017_08_TRC_O_A | reverse complement strand
GTTCTACACTAAGAACATTCTGCTTAACGAAGGCATTCGTGCTTGGATGGCTCCGACCGACCAACCCCACGAAAACTTCATCTTCCCTGAAGAAGTTCTGCCTCGCGGTAACGCACTTTAAAAAAATCAGGATTTGGATTTCAGCTTAATTTATGTTTTTTAAATTCAAACTAGAAATCCAAATTCCTATTCACCGGGTGGACGCAGTGCTCCTGCGGTCACCCGGAGAACAAAAAAACCGAAATCCAAAAACTAACATCGTTGGAGGTTCTACCGCGTGGTAACGCTCTCTAATTCCTATGCAAGCGGTCGCGACCAAGAATCCTCCGGATTCGCTTGGTGGTCAGGCAACGCTCGTTTGATCAATCTCTCAGGCAAACTGCTGGGCGCCCACGTCGCTCACGCTGGTTTGATCGTGTTCTGGGCTGGAGCAATGACTTTGTTTGAAGTCGCTCACTTTATCCCAGAAAAACCAATGTACGAACAGGGCTTAATCTTGATGCCCCACGTCGCTACTTTGGGTTGGGGCGTCGGCCCCGGCGGTGAAGTTACAGATATCTTCCCGTTCTTCGTAGTCGGCGTTCTGCACTTGATTTCCTCTGCGGTTCTCGGTTTGGGCGGCATTTATCACGCCGTTCGCGGCCCAGAAGTTCTCGAAGAATACTCGAACTTCTTCGGCTACGACTGGAAAGACAAGAACCAGATGACCAACATCATCGGCTATCACCTGATTTTATTGGGTGGCGGTTGCTTGCTGCTGGTTGCTAAGGCCATGTTCTTCGGCGGTGTCTATGACACTTGGGCTCCGGGCGGCGGCGACGTGCGTATTATCACGAACCCAACCCTCAACCCCGCTGTGATTTTTGGGTACTTGGTTCGCGCTCCTTTTGGTGGCGAAGGCTGGCTGCTCAGCGTTAACAACATGGAAGACATCATCGGCGGTCACATCTGGCTTGGCCTGATTTGTATCTCTGGCGGTGTTTGGCACATTTTGACCAAGCCTTTCGGCTGGGCTCGTCGCGCCTTAATCTGGTCTGGCGAAGCTTACCTGTCCTACAGCTTGGGCGCTTTGTCCCTCATGGGCTTCATCGCTTGCTGCTTTGTCTGGTTCAACAATACTGCTTACCCTAGCGAATTTTACGGCCCGACGGGCCCGGAAGCTTCTCAAGCACAAGCTTTGACCTTCCTGATCCGCGACCAACGCTTGGGTGCTAACGTCGGTTCTGCACAAGGCCCTACCGGTCTGGGTAAATACCTGATGCGCTCTCCTACTGGCGAAATCATTTTCGGCGGTGAAACGATGCGTTTCTGGGATTTCCAAGGCCCTTGGTTGGAACCCTTACGCGGTACTAACGGTTTGGACTTGAACAAAATCAAGAATGATATTCAGCCTTGGCAAGCTCGCCGCGCTGCTGAGTACATGACTCACGCTCCTTTGGGTTCTTTGAACTCTGTGGGCGGCTTGGCAACTGAAGTTAACGCCTTTAACTATACTTCTCCCCGTTCTTGGTTGGCCTGTTTCCACTTTGTGATGGGTTTCTTCTTCTTGATCGGCCACTTGTGGCACGCTGGTCGCGCTCGCGCGGCTGTCGCTGGCTTTGAAAAAGGTATCAATCGCGAAAATGAAGCGGTTCTTTCTATGCCTGATTTGGACTAATCATCGGCCTTGTGCTGATGTGATTGTCTAATCAAAAAAAGCTCCTGCTTAACGGCAGGAGCTTTTTTTTAAGCCAATATCTCGAAAAAGTGGCGTTGCGATCGATGTTAAGCCTTTCTCTGAATTACTCCACAATTCTTGAGACTTGACTATTTTGATGAGTTCGGGTAAAGAACTTGCAGGCCGGCTCTACAAAGTTTATATTTAATTAAGGTACAAAAGTTTTAATCACACAAAATTGACAATAGCAATAGGAAGTTGCAGTTTGAAGGTAGATCCTTAGCTGTGCAAAACTAATCTACTTTTATTAAATGCCTGTGCTTTCAAAAATTGATAACACGCACAAAACTTTTTAGCCAATTACTATTATTGCTGGGAAAGCAAAAAATTAAGAATGGACTCATTAAAGCTCGAAAATGTCCAGGTGATTTACGATCGAGCAAATTTACTCGATCGCATCGCCAACCGCATTCGCCGCTCTCTAGAATTGCCAGAAATTCTCAGCGCCACAGCAGCGGAAGTTCAATCGTTCTTGGGAACAGACAGGGTAAAAATCTATAAATTTCATAGCGATGGCAGCGGTGAAGTGATTGCTGAATCAATTAACGGCAAACGCTTGCCATCATTATTGGGGCTGCATTTTCCAGCAGACGATATTCCCCCTCACGCCCGCGAACTGTTCGCCCAAGTACAGGTGCGATCGATCGTCGATATCGATTCCGGGTTGCTAGGCCAAAGTCCCCGCCGCGACGAGGTTTCCGATCAAATGCTGCCCGATGAAGTGCGCTTTCGGGCGATCGACCCCTGCCACGCTGAATACTTAACTGCACTCGGCGTTAAAGCTTCCTTGGTAGTACCAATTTTTCACGACCAAGAATTGTGGGGGTTGTTGGTATCTCACCACTCCCAGTCCCGGAGTGTCGCAGAGGAGGAACTGCAAGACGTTCAGATGGTGGCAGATCACCTCGCCGTCGCGATCGCCCAATCAACCCTCCTCTCCCGAACCAAGGCCAAAGCTGAGCGTGAAGCTGCCGTCAACCGCGTCGCCGCAGCCCTGCACTCCCAGCCCGCGATCGAACTGCAAGCAGCTTTGGCAGAATGTGTAGCTGCACTAGAGGCCGTAGGCGGCAGGCTTTGCATTTTCCACAGCAACAATCTCACGAGTTTACTACCCTACTCGGACAATTCCACAGAGGCACTCAAAGTCTACACTTGTGGCTCAGGCCCGAGAATGCCTATTTCTGCCAAATACCAGCAGATAGAGCTATACAGCGTCTGGCACGAATATTTTAACTCCAGCGAGCAACAGGTTTGGGCAATTCCCGACTTGTACAAAATTAGCAGTTTGAGAAGCCTGCAACCTGCATTTCGATCGACAAAAATCCGCAGCATTTTAATCGCACCACTCAGAACCAGGCAGCAAATATTCGGTTACTTGAGCATTTTTAGAGAAGAATTTGACACCGAAACTCTCTGGGCAGGACAATTAGATGCCGACGGGCGACTCGCTCAATCTCGGATATCTTTTGAAGCGTGGAAAGAGTCAAAAACAGCCCAGATTCGCGAATGGAATGCTGAAGAAATTGAATTATTACAAGCTTTTGCTAGCCATTTTTCTCAGGTAATTAACCAATACCAACTATACCAAGAAATAGAGGCACTTAACGCTAATTTAGAAAATAAAGTTCAAAAACGTACCGATCAAATGCAACAGTTGACCCAACAGCAGCTAGTGCTGTTTGAAGTGGTGGCTAAAATGCGGAAATCTCTCGACTTGAACGATATTTTTACCACGATGTCCCAGGAAGTGCGAGCGGCTTTAAATGCCGATCGCGTTGGGGTTTACCGTTTCGATCCCGCATCGGAATTTAACGACGGGGAATTCGTTGCCGAAGATGTTTTTCCAGATTTTAGATCGGCAATGGCAGTCCGAGTAAACGATCGCTGTTTTGGAGAAAACTACGCCAATCTTTACTCTCAGGGGCGAGTACACGCATTGGCAGACATCAGACAAGCCGGATTACAAGATTGCTTTCGGAAAGTATTGGAGCAATTTCAGATCAAAGCGACTTTAGTTGCACCGGTGATGAAAGGCAGCGAGCTTTGGGGGCTGCTATGCGTGCATCAGTGTTCGGATCCCCGCAACTGGGAATCTTCCGAAATTCAGTTTCTCACTCAAGTTTCTGCCCAGTTAAGTATCGCACTAGAACAAGCGGATTTGCTCGCTCAAACTCAGCAGCAAGCTGTTGATTTGCAGCAAGCTACTGAACAGCAGCGGATACTATTTGAAGTGGTAGCAAAGATTCGAGAATCTCTCGATATTAATGCAATTTTTAAGACGGCAACTCAAGAAGTTTGTCAGTTTATGCAGGTTGATAGAATTGCTGTATATCGCTTTAATTCTGATTGGAGCGGAAAATATGTTGCCGAGTTTGTGAAAGACGGTTGGATCAGATTGGTAGGGGAAGATATCAATACGGTTTGGGAAAATAGTTATTTGCAGGAACACCGAGGCGGCCGGTATCTCAATAATGAGATTCTAGTCGTTGACGATATCTATCAAGCTTGTCACTCGGAGTGTAACTTCACTATTTTAGAGCATTTTCAGGTGCAGGCATATGCGATCGCGCCAATTTTTGTAGGACAAGAACTTTGGGGTTTGTTGGCAGCCTACGAACATTGTGGGCCGCGCTGTTGGGAAAGTTCAGAAGTTAAGTTTTTAGCTCAGATTGCCAATCAGTTAGGCGTAGCTATCCAACAAGCCGATTTGCTGGAGGAAACGAGAGGTCAATCAGCACAAATAGCTCAAAATTTCAAAGACTTGCAGCAAACTCAAGCTCAATTGATTCAGACTGAAAAAATGTCTGGTTTGGGGCAACTGGTGGCGGGTATTGCTCACGAAATTAACAATCCAGTTAATTTTATTTACGGCAATCTCAATCACGCTACTGATTATACTAAAAATTTGCTGAGTTTGCTGGAACTTTACCAGCAGCAATATCCCGATTCTAGTCCTGAGATTGGCGAGTTGGCAGAAGATATTGACTTGGAATTTCTGCGGTCAGATTTGCCGAAGTTGCTATTGTCTATGCAGGTGGGAGCCGATCGCATTCGTCAAATAGTTTTGTCTTTGAGGACTTTCTCTCGTTTGGATGAAAGTCAAATGAAGGATGTCGATATTCACGAGGGCATTGACAGCACGCTGTTAATTTTGCAGCACAGGCTGAAATCTAGTTCGGATAGTGCCAACATTCTGCTAGTTAAGGAGTACGGCAATTTGCCTCTGGTTGAGTGTTATGCTGGACAGTTGAATCAGGTGTTTATGAATGTGATCGGAAATGCGATCGATGCTTTGCAATCGAACCAGTTGAGCGATCGCAATTCAGTGAGTCCTCAAATTAAAATCTCTACTGCTGTCGGTCAACTTAATGGCAATGTTCCGAGCGCGGTGATTCGGATTGCTGACAACGGTTCTGGAATTTCGGAATCGATGAGAGAACGCATATTTGACCCTTTTTTCACGACTAAGCCGGTGGGCAAAGGTACTGGATTGGGACTGTCAATTAGTTACCAAATTGTGGTAGAGAAACACGGCGGTGTTTTAAAGTGCTGTTCAGAATCTGGTAAGGGTACTGAATTTGCGATCGAGATTCCGATCCGACATCAGCCAGCAGTCAGCAGTCAGTAGTCATTAGGATCGGAAATTAAATAATTTACACAAGCTTGTGGAATGGGCGTCCCGCCCGTTCAGAAAGGACGGGCGGGATGTCCATCCCACAATAACAATAAAGATTGTAAGTTATTTAATTCTCATTCCTTAGTTATTGTAGGGTGCGTCAGCGGGCTAAATGTTTTCGTCACCTGCTCAAGGATTCCGGCCCCGTGACGCACCCTAAGGTTAGCTTTGTTGATGTAGAGTCTGCGTTTCAACCGCCGAGTTGAAGAGAGTTCGATCGCCCGCAAGCGTTGCTCGCAGAATAGGTTTGCCCCAAAACATGGTAAATTGAATAGCCAGACAGACTTTTGTCAAAGTACAGAACTGAGCGCTTGCAGTCGATCGCCCGATACGCCATGCCAGATTCCGAATTCTCAGATGATTTAAAATGGACGGCCCAAGCTAAGGCCAAGCTAAAAAATATTCCCTATTTTGTCCGGGGACAAGCCCGCGTGCGGATCGAGCAATTGGCCCGCGAAGCCGAAACAGAAGTCGTCACCATTGACTTAGTTGAGCAAGCTCGCATCGAGTTTGGACAATGAGGGATCGAAATGTACCCTAAAGCTTTAGACTATAAAATGCGTTGTAAGGACAAGGATTTAAAAAAGTAGTGCGGAAAATAGTTATAGCTGGCAACTGGAAAATGTACAAAACTAGGGCAGAATCCCTAGAGTTTCTTCAAGGATTCATGTCCTGCCTGACGGAAACCCCAGAAGAACGGGAAGTCGTGCTTTGCGTTCCCTTCACAGATTTGAGTGTCCTCTCGAAAAACCTGCACGGAAGCCGGATTAGACTCGGTGCTCAGAATGTCCACTGGCAAGAGTCTGGAGCTTATACGGGTGAAATTTCCGGGCAGATGCTGACAGAACTTGGGGTGCGCTACGTCATCATCGGCCACAGCGAGCGCCGTCAATATTTTGGGGAAAGCGACGAAACGGTGAATTGGCGGCTGACAACTGCTCAGAAATCCGGTTTAATTCCGATTCTGTGCGTGGGAGAGACGAAGCAACAACGGGATGCCGGGGAAACGGAAGCTCATATTTTTTCTCAGTTAGCGCAGGATTTGGTTGGTGTTGACCAAGATAACTTAGTAATAGCTTACGAACCGATTTGGGCGATCGGCACTGGCGACACTTGCGAAACGAAGGAAGCTAACCGAGTTATTGGTTTGATTCGCTCTAAATTGACTAATCCTGACGTGCCGATTCAGTACGGCGGCTCTGTGAAAGGAGAGAATATTGATGAAGTTATGGCGATGCCTGAAATTGACGGGGTTTTGGTTGGCGGTGCTAGTTTGGAAGCTGCCAGTTTCGCTAGAATTGTCAATTATCAATAACTGGTAAGTGGAACAAGGGCAGCGGGAAGGAGAAAGCGATCGCCTACAATTGTGATATGCCCTTGAGATACTTTAAGTGTTTGTCCGATCGGGAGAATTGACTTATGATTGCGATGGTTAAACCCAAACCCGCTTTAGAAGATTTCCTCAAACTTCCTGAAACTGAACCGGCCTCAGAATTTATTGACGGAGATATCCTTCAGAAGCCCATGCCTCAAGGCGAACATAGCGTACTTCAATTTGAACTCTGCAAAAATATCGATCGAGTAGCGCAAACTCAAAAAATTGCCAAGGCTTTTCCTGAATTGCGCTGCACTTTTGGCGGTAAGTCGATCGTACCAGATATAGCAGTATTCCGCTGGGAAAGAATTCCTTTTTTGCCTTCGGGTAGAATTGCCAACATCTTTGAAATTAATCCAGACTGGTCGATCGAAATTTTATCCCCAAACCAAAGCCAAACAAAAGTCCTTGGTAAATTGCTGCACTGTTCGCGACACGGTACTGAGTTGGGTTGGTTGCTAGATCCTGAGGAAGAAAGTATTTTAGCAGTATTTCCCGGACAAAAAGTAGAATTTTACCGAGGTACAGATCGGTTGCCAATTATTAATGGAATTGAATTAGAATTGACGGTCGATCGTGTTTTTAGCTGGTTGAGTTTTGGTTGAAGAATCTTGGACGCATCAGACTCTAAGAAACCGGGGCTTTTTAAGATTGGTTTTTAGTGTGGAATGCAAGTCGGCTCTCAGGCTGCGGACTTGCATTCCACACTACAAACCGTTTTTTTCGTAGTGTGCTATGCAAGTCGGCTCTCAGGCTGCTGCGGACTTGCATTCCACACTACGAACCGTTTTTTTCATGGTAATTGACCGGACAGGATATCAAACCTAAAATCTTGAATCTAAAATCTCACTCGCCATGACAGATAACCCAGCCAAAATTATCATTAGAAATAAAACTTTCGAGTGGGGAAAACGCACTTATTTGATGGGTGTTTTGAACGTAACTCCTGACAGTTTTAGCGACGGTGGCGATTTCAATACCATAGAATCAGCTTTAGCGCAAGCTGAAAATATGGTAAAATCGGGGGTAGATATTATTGATATTGGCGGTCAATCTACCCGGCCCGGTGCAGCGGAAATATCCTTAGAAGAAGAGATCGATCGCGTTATACCTGTGATAGAAATGCTGAGGCAAAAAGCCGATATTTTTAGCTCAGTTCCGATTTCTGTCGATACTACCAGAGCGCAGGTTGCTAAAGCTGCGATTGAGGCGGGAGCTGATATTGTCAACGATATTTCGGGAGCAACTTTTGACTCGGAAATGCTGTCAACGGTTGCTCAGTTGCAAGTGCCGATAATTTTGATGCACATTCGGGGAACTCCCCAGACGATGCAAAAACTCACAGATTATCAGGATTTAATTGGGGAAATTCGGGATTTTTTGGAGAGTCGAATTGTGGCCGCTGTGGCTGCGGGAATTGATAAATCTCAGATAATTATCGACCCCGGTATTGGCTTTGCTAAGACTTACAGTCAAAACTTGGAAATTCTGCGACAGTTGACAAAATTCCGGGGTTTGGACTGTCCGATTTTAGTAGGAGTATCGCGGAAAAGCTTCATCGGTCAGATTTTGAATCAGCCGGAAGCTAAACAAAGAATTTGGGGGACAGCGGCGGCTTGTACAAGTGCGATCGCAAATTCGGCAGATATTTTGCGAATTCACGATGTCAGAGAAATGCACGATGTTTGTTTGGTTGCCGACGCTATCTTCAGAAATCAATCTTGAGCGGTTGATTGGTCGATTAGTTTGAGTTCTCGCTCTCCACCGTGAGCGTGCGGCTGGATATCCGGCATGGAACCCATCAACTCGTTGAGGGCTTCTGTCATGTTTCTTGGATCCATAAACAGAATTTTGGCGTTGTCGCTTTCGCCTAGTTTTTGTTGAGCGTCTAAGTATTTTTCAGTTACTAAGTAATTCAAAACTTGCTTGCTGTTCGGATGGGAGTCTAAAGCTTCAACTAAGAGCCTCATGTACTCCTTAGTGCCGATCGCCTTATTGACCATTGCTTGCCATTCGCTCTTGGTGGCGCGCTCCAATTCCATAGCTTCTTGCACCCTTTTCGGAGGTGTAATGCTTTGAATTTCTACGCGAATTACTTTGACGCCCCAAGTTTCGGTAGCTTCGTCCAACTTCTTGAGTAACTTTTTATTCATGTCATCTCGGGAACCCAAGATGTCTTGCATGGGCAATCGACCAATTTCAGCGCGAAACGTCGTTAAAACTAAGTTGGCGATCGCATTTTCAATTTGATCGATTCCATAATAAGCTTTCTGCAAATTCACAACCCGCCAATACACAACGGCATCGACTTCTAGGGCCACATTATCGCCCGTAATTGCTGATTGAGGTTTAATATCTAAAACTCGTTCGCGGCTGGTGTCCACGCAGACGACTTTTTCGATCAGGGGACTGATAAAGTGGAATCCGGGCTTGAGGGTGCGCTTGTATTGGCCCAAACGTTCGACTAAAGCTTCGTCGCCACCGCTGACTATTTTCACGCTTGAGTTAACAGCGTAGCCGAGGATGAGCGCAAACAGCATGGTGAGAATAGACTGCCCCATTTCTACTTTCCTGCTAAGGTTGACTGAGAATCGATCGGGAATATACTCTAATTTAACTCAAAGTCTGCCGCACAGTGCTAAAATATCTCGACTGTTAATAACAGTATCAATGGTGGGCCGCCATGTGTTCGGACTCTGACGAAGCAGTCAGTAACTCAGGGAATCAACGCCACTGAGCTTGTAAGAGAAATCAAGCAAGCTGCACTGACCAGCCTAAGCCTTAACTGGCTACGTTATTTAGGTCATGACACCCACCGGATGCGAAGCTAGTCCCTTGCTCTGTCGCTAGTAGTTAAACAGCCTTAAAGTCACGCTCGACAGTGCTGCTAGCCTGACAAGCCTTTATAACATTGGCGAAGCTAACTTTACCCCGAAAGGGAGATTGAGGACAACCATCCTCGCCAGAGGGGCAACCATACCCCTCTACCCCGCAAGGGGATTCAATGCGATTGAAATCGCCTGGTCGTTTTCCTAGGAAGGACTAAAGTCTCTGAGCTTCCCACTTACCGAGCTTTTTTGTGAAACCCAGGATATCAACAACACATTTCCACAAAAGACATGAAAAACGATCGAGAGTTTCGCCCTTTCAAACCTTTTACCTGGATTGGCCCAAGCATTGTGGTGGCTGGAATGTGGGCATTGGGAGTTGTCCCACCCGTACAAGCTGAATCAACCACGGTGCAAATTGCCCCAAACTTGCAGTCGCAGAACTTGCAGCCACCGCGCCGGGGGCCCGCAGTTCGCGAAGTTCTATCCTACGAGATGAAGGGAGACGAACTTAAGATTTGTAAACAGGAAGGCAACTCTGAGAAAAAGTGCCAAGTTGTAGGCAAAGGTTACACGGTGGGTTTGAGAACGGCCAACGACCTCTACGGTCAAGGAAATATTGTCAATGCCGAAGTTTTGTACCGACAACTAATCGCTCGCTATCCCAAACAAGCCGATGCTTATTATAAGTTGGGAAGTCTGCTGTCGGGGCAAGGTAAAATGAGCGATGCGATCGTCCAATACCAGAAAGCAATTGAAGTCAACCCGCAGCACGCCAAAGCTCACAACGATTTGGGCGTGGCGATGGCAAGTCAAGGAAAGTTGCCCGAGGCGATCGTGCTGTGGAGACAAGCCGTTAAAATTAACAGCCAGTATCCCGATGCTTTAAACAATTTAGGAGTCGGTTTATACCAGCAAGGGGCGAAGGAAGACCAAGCAGAGGCCCTAGCCAGTCTCAAAAAAGCTAAGGAGTTATTTATCAAGCAGGGCAGAACTCAAGCAGCTACGAGAGTAGATAAACTTTTGGAGGAAATCAATTCGCAGTCGAGCGGCTCTTAAAATCATTATGTTCGATATAGCTGAAATAAAAAAGGTTTGATCGTTCGGACTTTAGTCCGCATCTTCTAAGGACTAAAGTCCGAACGATCAAACCAATCTTAATTATGGTCATCCAAGCAGATATGAGATCGATAGTCGATCGCTCGAACATAGAGATAAAAAACAGAGGGGGCGATCGGAATCAATTAGCCTTCAACGGCGGTTAAACACGCCGATAAGCCTCAACCTAAAGCATTTCCTTCAAAACTTGTAAAATTACATCTCCATCCACGCGATCGCTCACAGCGGCCTCACCCAAGCGCACCGGTAGCACAAAGCGCACCTTGCCATCCTGCACCTTCTTATCCAGTTGCAAAGTCTTCAAAATCTCCTCAATATCGACACCTGCGGGCAACTTAGCAGGTAAAGCAGCTTTGGCAATTAAAGCAGATTGGCGGCGATCGCACTCAGCATCCCACATTCCCAACTCCACAGCCAAGCGGCTGGACGCAGCCATACCAATTGCCACACCTTCGCCGTGATTAATTACCTTGTAATTAGTCAAACTTTCTACAGCATGACCGATCGTGTGACCGTAATTCAAAATCGCCCGCAAACCAGACTCCTTCTCATCCTTGCTTACCACCTCAGCCTTAGCTTGGCAAGACCTGCTCAAAATTTCAGCCAACAAATCCGCCTTCACATAGCGCATTTGATCCAAGCGCTTGCAGTTTTCCAACTTCCGGAACAATTCAGCATCCCAAATCACCCCGTACTTAATAACTTCCGCCATCGCCGAACGAAACTCGCGCGCCGGCAGAGTTTTGAGAACATCCGGGTCAATCAAAACCAAACGCGGCTGATGAAAAGCCCCAATTAAATTCTTCCCCGAAGGATGATTGACCCCCGTTTTGCCGCCAATAGAAGCATCAACCATCGCCAGCAGCGAAGTCGGAACCTGCACCACATTAATTCCGCGCAGCCAAGTCGCCGCCGCAAAACCCGTCATATCCCCAACCACTCCGCCGCCCAAAGCCACCATTGTCGAGGAACGTTCCAACCGGTTAGCCAAAGCCGCATTGTAAATCTTCTGGATGGAATTTAAAGTTTTGTACTGTTCGCCCGGTGGTAAAATGCAGGTACTGACTTCTAGACCGGCCGATTCGAGGGCTGCGGTTGCTCTTTCGCCGTAGTGCCGAAAAATCGACTGATTTGAGACCAAAAGAACTTTTTTGCCCAAACTTAGATCGCCCATCAGGGTACCGAGCTCGTCTAAGCCGCCCGTTGGCGTAGCCCCCGTAGGGGATCGCACGCAAATATTGTAAGATTGTGGGCCCAAGTCAACTTTAATTATCGATTGCATATTTATCTAATTTAGATTATAGATTTTAGATTATAGTTCTTAATAGGTCTTTTTATTGATTATTTTGGAGAAATTGCAATGAGTCTTACCGGAGCAATAGCTTATTTTGGAATTTTCGGTGGCATGGTTGGCTTGGCGACAGTGCTGATGTTTGGTCTCCGGGCTGTCAAACTCATCTAGTTTGTTAATTTAGATGTCTGAACCAGAGAATTTTATCTCTGGTAAAAGTAACATCGGGCCGATCGCATTTTTGCAAAAAATCTCTAGTCAGATCTATAGATTTATGTCGTAAGTGCGATCGACCTTATTTAAATAATAAATTTAAAATTTAAATATAATAAATTTAAATCAAACTACACTTCGCAGTCATGAAAGTTATCTCAATCATCAATATGTTGAGGATTTCCTGGAAGCAAAAATCGAAGTTAAATATCAAGCCAGGTTTCAGTTTATTTGCGATCGCCCTTTGCCTCACCTTTCTCACCAATGCCTGTGGCTTTGGATTTAACCGATCGCTCCAACCGCTGCGAATTGGAACTATCAGCTTTCCGGGATATGATATTGCCCGCTATGCCCAAACCTCAGAAATATTCAAGCAACGGGGACTAAAGGTTGAGTTTGTGCTATTTGATAACTCGCAGGATACCAGTCGGGCAGTAATCCGTGGTAGGTTAGATGCCGCATTTACTACCTTTTGGGAAGTGATGCAGGTAGATCCGGGTGATGGCAAACCTGTGGTTTTAATGACTATCGACATTTCTGCCGGGGCAGATGGAATTTTTGCCAAGCCAGAAATTAAATCCGTAGCAGATTTGCGAGGAAAGAAAGTAGCAGCAAAGTTAGGAACCATCAGCCATTTAACTTTGTTAGAAGCTTTAAAACTTCATCATCAAATTAAGCCATCTGACGTGCCGATTTTGGATTACTCCAATGAAGTAGCAGCCCAGAAAATCAAAGAGGGTGAGATTGATGCTGCGGTGTTATGGGAACCGGTGCTGGGGGAGACAGCGAATAGCATCAAAGGCAATATAATTCACACCACAAAGCAAGTAGACAGTCTGGTAATTGATACCTTAATGTCCAGTGATAAGATAGTGAAAGCAAAAAAAGCCGAACTAAAGCAATTTATGCTGGCATGGTTTGATGTAATGCACGCAGTTAAAACTCAGCCGAAAAAAGTGTTTAAGGCGGTTGGAAAGCAATTGGGACAAAGTGGTGAGTCTTTTGCCAATGATTATGCTGGATTAAAAAAAGGTGATATGACCTTAAATCGGCGAATGTTTGCCCCAGAAGGTAGGCTCAAATCTGCCAAGGCAGAAATTGTCGAATTACTCAAATCCGATCCGCGTCATAATCGAGTAATTCGGCAAGATGTGGAGATTGATTCCACCCTTGTCAATGAAGCAATAGCGGAATGGAAACCATGAGCCAACAAGCTAGAAAGAACTTATCTCGCCAACTATTATTGGGCTTTAGTGTTTCTCTGGCAACTGTTGGCTTAATCACCTTGGGATTCAACTACTTTTTGATGCAATCACAATTACAGAAAGAACTAGAACAACGCGCCCGATCGATTACCCAGGGAGTGGGGTTTTCCACGGAAGGATTAATCGAATTGGGGAATAGGAGCATTGTCAAGCGCGTGGTGCAAAACTATGCTACCTTGCCGACAGTGGTGGAAGTGGCGATCGTCAGTCCCGATGGCCAAACCCTTGCCCGGAGTGGATCGGCACTCAAAAATCCGGCCTATGCTACTATTCATCCAGAATTAGAGCAAATATTAGAGCGATCGGCCGAAACAGGTTTAGAAACAAGTTTCAGAACCAACATAGATGGTGAGTCAGCTTTAGTCGCAATTTTGCCCTTTAGCAGTACCTTGTTTCGTCAGGGAAATCGGCGCGGGTTGGCGATCGCGATTCTGAATGCCGAAGAAATGCGCCAGCAAGTATGGCAAACTTTCTATACTTCCACCGTCACCCTGCTGATTGGGATGACTGCAATTTTAGGACTGATGACGATATTAATTCAGCATATTGTATTACACCCACTCGAACGTTTGAACAAAGCAGTTATCGACAGGAATGGAATTGATAACTTTGTCATACCCAGTGGATTACCAAATAATGAAATCCAATTTCTAGCCCAGACAATTCAATCCGCAGCTATACGAGTAGAAACATATCAACAAGAACTCCGACTGCAAGCCCAAGATTTAGAAAAAGCAATCAGCGAATTGCAAAAGGCTAAAGAAATCGCCGAAATTGCCAACCGCACCAAAAGTGAATTTCTGGCTAATATGAACCACGAACTCCGAACGCCACTCAATGGCATTTTGGGTTATGCCCAAATCCTCCAACACGATCCGACGACTACTCCCAAACAGATGAAAGGATTAGGAGTAATTCACCAGTGTGGTTCCCATTTACTCACTCTGATTAATGATATTTTGGATTTGTCAAAGTTGGAAGTACACAAGATGGAACTTGATCCCCAAGATTTCCATCTAGAAAAATTCCTATCCTCCACTGTGGATATGTGCCGGATCAAGGCAGAACAAAAAGGCGTGGATTTTCGCTATCAGCCGGCTAGCAACCTGCCCATTGCAGTCCATGCTGATGACAAACGACTGCGACAAGTGTTGTTGAATTTGCTCAGCAATGCTATTAAATTTACTGATGTTGGCAGTGTCAGTTTCCGAGTTGAACCTGTGGTAAAATCAAGCGATTTTGGTGCAGCCCAAAGAATTCGATTCAAGATTAAAGATACTGGTATTGGCATTGTTTCGGAAAAATTATCGAAGATTTTTTTACCTTTCGAGCAAGCTGGAAAAGGCGATCGCAACAGCGAAGGAACTGGCTTGGGGCTTGCCATCGGCCAACAAATTATCCTGAAAATGGGCAGCGAAATTCATGTCGAGAGTGTACTTGGTGAGGGTAGTAGCTTCTGGTTTGAGGTAGATTTGTTGCCAGCATCGGATTGGATGACAGAAGATGCGATCGCCGATCGCAAAGTCATCGGCTATCAGGGCGAAAGACGCAAAATTCTGGTGATTGACGATCGCCCTGAAAATCGCCTCATTATCATAAATATGCTGGAACCCCTAGGCTTCCAAGTGGCAGAAGCTGACAACGGACAAACGGGCTTAGACATGGCCATTCAAATGCTACCAGACTCGATCGTTACCGATATCCATATGCCAATAATGGATGGGTTAGAAATGACTCGCCGCCTGCGACAACTGCCAAACTTTGCGACTACGCCGATTATTGCTTCTCCAGCCACTCTGTCTCAGGTAGACATACAGGAAAGTCTGGATGCTGGTTGCAATAGTTTTTTCCCGAAGCCCATCGAGTTTACTGGATTGTTGAACCAATTACAGAAACACCTGGAATTGCAGTGGATTTATGAAGAAATGAAACTAGATGCCATGAAAATTACTGAGAATAAAGCCCATGAGGTTAAAATGGTAATGCCACCAGTTAAAGAACTGACAGCCCTCTATACCGCCGCCCAGGGTGGTTTTATGAGTGATATTCACCAGGAAGCCGATCGCCTGAAAAAATTAGCACCCGAATATATAGTCTTTGCTAACCGAGTTTTAGCACTAAGTCAACAGTTTGATGAGGAAGCCATTATTCGCCTAATCGAACCACTACTTTAGCTACTTTATTTTTGAATGTATAAACCTGTTTATTATCAATAAAAAATTTGATTCAAATTACTATATAATTGAAAAAAAACTATTTATTCTTTTTTCCTTCCTTTTAACCTCTTACATCCATCCCTTATATCCGTTACATCCGTTAGACAACCCGTTGCCGAACTTCCTGCTTCCTGCTGTTTATATATTGGAGTTTCTAATGTCAGTCAATTCCATGTCCGCAGACAAGACTATTTTAGTTGTAGACGATACTCCCAGTAATCTGCAAGTATTATTTGATGTATTGAGCGAACATGACTACCGGGTGGCGATCGCCAAAAATGGTGAAACCGCTCTACAACGAATTCAATTATCTCAGCCCGATTTGATTTTGCTAGATGTCATGATGCCTGGAATCGATGGCTTTGAGACCTGCAAACAGCTCAAAGCCAATCCTGATACTCGCGATATTCCGGTTGTTTTTATGACAGCCCTTTCCGACTCAGTAGATAAAATTAAGGGGCTAAGTTTGGGTGCAGTGGACTACATCACAAAGCCGATTCAGTGCGAAGAAGTATTGGCCCGGATTCAGGTGCATTTACAACTACGAAATGCCACACGCATCATGGAACAACGTACCAAGGAACTCAACGAAGCATTAGAAAATCTAAAACAAGCCAAAACTCATTTAGTGCAAGGCGAAAAAATGTCTGCCCTCGGCCACTTGGTGGCGGGAGTAGCCCACGAAATTAACAACCCGGTGAATTTCATTCATGCTAACCTAAACCCCGTCAAAGAATACACTGAATATTTGTTAGACTTTGTGCAACTTTACCAGAAACATTATCCAAATCCGGTTCCAGAAATCCAGACACGGGCAGAAGAAATTGATTTAAAATTTTTGCAATCAGATTTGGTTAAAATACTCAATTCGATGAAAATAGGTACGGATCGCATTCGCGAATTGGTGCTTTCTCTCCGCAATTTCTCCCGCTTGGATGAAGGCTACTGCAAAGCGGTTGATATTCATGTAGGTATTGACAGCACTCTGTTGATTTTGCAACACCGTCTAAAAGGTGGACAAAATTGTCCTGAAATTCAAGTCATCAAAAATTATGGGCAGTTACCACAAGTCCAATGTTATCCTAGTCAACTAAACCAGGTGTTTATGAATATCCTGAGTAATGCGATCGATGCTTTGGAATCATCGGGTGTCAGCAATAACCAAGAACCTAGGATTACGATTCGTACTTTCATTAGTAGTGATGATGCGATCGCAATTAGTATTGCCGATAATGGAGTCGGGATCCCGGAACCCATTCTTTGTCTATTATTCGATCCGTTTTTCACTACCAAACCTCTTGGGAAAGGCACTGGTTTGGGGCTGTCAATCAGTCATCAGATTATTACTGAAAAACATGGTGGTAAGATTGAATGTTCTTCGATTCTGGGGCAGAGTACGGAGTTTGTTGTGAAAATTCCAGTAAAATAACTTCTACTCCGCTTCTCAAAACCATCGATATGTCCCATTCCACCGATATCATTACCCTCGCCCGCTGGATGGCGGCCGACTTCAGCAACCAAGCGCAAGCCTTTGAAAATCCGCCATTCTTCGCGCACATCCGCGTCTGCATGAGACCCCTACCCACAGAACTTCTGGGCGGGATGAGCTTGTACCTAGAACAAGCCTATGATATTGAACTCAAAACTCCGTACCGAGTCCGAGTGTTAAAATTAGTCCCGATGGGCGATCGCATCGACATCGAAAATTACGCGATCGTCAACGAAGAGCAATTTTACGGCGCCTCCCGCGATCTCCAAAAGCTCCAAGAACTCAACAAAGCCGAATTTAAACTAATGCCGGGGTGCACCTTTATTACACACTGGGCGGGCAGCAGCTTCAAAGGGTGTGTCGAACCCGGAAAAGGCTGCATGGTGGTCAGAAAGGGCAAAAATACCTATCTAGATAGCGAATTCGAGATCGATGGAGACAAATTCACCAGTCACGATCGCGGACGCGACCCAGAAACCGACGCCCACGTCTGGGGAGCCCAGGCCGGCCCCTTTGAATTTACCCGCTGGGCTAGCTTCGCCGACGAAATTCCGGTTTGATGCCGAAAAACCAAGTCCAGACTTGGCCAACACGCTTGATTAAAGGTTCACAATGCACCAATACCTGGTACATTAACCCAGTATTGGCAAGCAAGATTCACCGTTGATTTATGAAAGTCCTGGTTATTGGTGGCGATGGCTATTGCGGTTGGGCAACCGCACTCTACCTTTCTAACAAAGGTCACGAAGTTGGCATCCTCGACAGCTTCGTGCGGCGGCATTGGGATCTGGAACTGTGCAGCGACACCCTCACTCCCATTGCACCGATTCAGCAACGACTCCAGCGATGGCAAGATTTAACGGGTAAGTCGATCGACTTGTTCGTCGGTGACATCACCAACTACGATTTTCTCAGCAAAAGTATGAGAAAATTTGCACCAGAGGCGATCGTCCATTTCGGCGAACAGCGATCGGCGCCCTTCTCGATGATCGATCGCGAACACGCAGTCCTCACCCAAGTCAATAACGTCGTCGGGACACTGAACCTGCTGTACGCCATCCGCGAAGATTTCCCCGACTGTCACCTAGTGAAATTGGGGACAATGGGCGAATACGGCACGCCGAATATTGACATTGAAGAAGGCTACATTACGATCGAACACAACGGCCGCAAAGATACACTACCCTATCCCAAACAGCCTGGCAGTTTTTATCACTTAAGTAAAGTCCACGATTCCCACAATATCCATTTTGCCTGCAAAATCTGGGGTTTAAGAGCCACCGACTTAAATCAGGGCGTCGTCTACGGCGTGCTCACAGAAGAAACTGGCATGGACGAACTGTTAATCAACCGTTTGGACTACGACGGAGTATTCGGTACAGCATTAAACAGATTTTGCATCCAAGCTGCGATCGGGCATCCTTTGACAGTTTATGGAACTGGCGGACAAACCCGCACCTTCTTAGACATTCGGGATACCGTGCGATGCGTCGAATTGGCGATCGCCAACCCCGCCGCCGCCGGAGAATTCCGCGTCTTCAACCAATTCACCGAACAATTTAGCGTCGGCGACTTAGCCTCATTGGTGCAAAAAGCAGGCATGGCAATGGGATTAAAAGTAGAAATCAACAACCTCGAAAATCCCAGAGTCGAGAAAGAAGAACATTATTTCAATGCCAAAAACACCAGTTTGTTAGGCCTCGGCTTGCAGCCGCACTACCTCTCAGATTCCCTGCTCGATTCTCTGCTGAATTTTGCTACAAAATATCAGCACCGCGTCGATAAAAACCAAATTTTGCCGAAGGTTTCTTGGCGACGGTAAATTCGGGCACAAGCTGCGGGAGAGAGTTTTGGCATTACATAATTCTGGCATGAATCTTGTGGGGTGGGCTTCTAGCCCGCCCCAAAAATAATGATTTTCAGCTTTGATAAAATTCCAAATCATCCCGCAAATATGCAACGCTATTTTTTTAACGAACCGCGAAGGCGCGAAGGGCGCGAAGTAAGAGATGAGAAGGGAAGAGAAGAACTGCTAGCTTGGTTGGGAATAAATATGGCAACCGCGCCCGATGGTTATGACGTTCTTAATTGCTGAAACATCAGGCTCGATTCCTTCTTCCTTCTTCCTTATATACCGTGAAAAGTCGAATTCTCATCTTGTTGCTTTTAGTTGTTCTGCCGGGATTTTCTGCCAGTGCAGTTTGTGCTTATTATTTAATACCGGAATGGGCTGCACTAACGGCGAGTTATCAAAATTACCGCCTCAAAAGCGAATCGCCTTCGGCTACGGAAAAGGAAATCTTAATTGCCAAAACTGCACAGGAAATTCACAGAATTAACTGCTTTGCTGAAGGTGTGGGATTGCTTTTAGGTGGGATAATTTTATCAATTGGCATTCAGGGAATTTGTATCTTGCCGGAACAACCTCTCGATCGCAAATAACTTCAGATGAAGCTGCTGACAGAATCTTACTTAAACCAAAAAATGCGGTGGCCGAATACAGGTCGCCACATTTTAGCACAATTTGACGATGATACTGTTGTTGTCTATCAAGCTTACCGTCCGGCGATCGGTCACTTTGCAGCGGAACGCGGTTATTTCGGCGGCGAGTTCAGTCTTAACCGCATGAGTTGGATTAAGCCAAACTTTCTCTGGATGATGTATCGTTCGGAATGGGGTACAAAACCCGGACAAGAAGTAATTTTGGCGGTTTCGTTAAAGCGATCGGCTTTTGACGAAATTTTAGCATCTGTCGTCCATTCCAATTTCGTTTCAGCAGTGTACGGAAGCGAAAAAGAATGGAAACAAGCTGTTAAAAATTCATCCGTGCGGCTGCAATGGGATCCAGACCACCATCCCAGTGGCGCGAAACTGGAACGGCGGGCAATTCAACTCGGCTTGCGTGGCAGTTATCTTGCCAGTTATGCCCAAGAATGGATTGTTAACATTGAGGATATTTCAGAATTTGTGCAGCAACAGCATCAATATAATACGGGCGATCTTGCCCAATTACTTACTCCTCGCGAGACAGTGTATCCTGTTACTAACCCCGACATTTGCCAAAGACTGGGAGTATCGATTTCCTAAACAATATATCAAAGAATATAGCCTTTCTCAAAAAGATGAGGTATGTCTGGTAATGGGGAATTGGTAATTGGTAATTGGCAATTGGTAATCGATAGTTTCTCTAAGCTTTCTGAGGTTTCTGGGAGTAAAGACGCTCGCCCGCAGTGTGTGTTCTCTCTACTGAGAGTAGCAGAATTTGGCATACCTCATTTTTATGAAAACCTGTATAACTACAGCTTTCTTCCTTCTTCCCTCTTCCTTCTTCCTTCTTCCCTCTTCCCTCTTCCTTCTTCCTTCTTCCTTCTTCCTTCTTCCCTCTTCCTTCTTCCTTCTTCCCTCTTCCTTCTTCCTTCTTCCTTCGTTTTATGAAAATTGCTCTGTTCACTGAAACATTTTGGCCAAAAATAGACGGCATTGTGACGCGCCTGATTCACACTGTAGATCACTTGCAGCGATCGGGCGAACAAGTTCTGATATTTTCTCCAGATTACGGAATTACAGAATACAAAGGTGCCCGAGTTTACGGTGTTGAGGGTTTGCCTTTACCGATGTACCCGGAACTGAAAATGGCACTGCCCAGTCCGGCTATAGGTCAACAATTACAGAAGTTTCAACCGGATCTTATTCATGTTGTCAATCCCGCTATTTTGGGATTGGGCGGGATCTATTACGGCAAAAAGTTCAATATTCCGATTTTGGCTTCTTACCACACGCATTTACCCAAATACTTGCACCATTACGGTTTTGGAATGCTCGAACCATTGCTGTGGGAATTGCTCAAAGGGGCGCACAATCAAGCTGAATTAAATCTGTGCACTTCTACAGCAATGGTGGATGAGTTGAGAACTCATGGCATTGAGCGAGTAGACTTGTGGCAGCGCGGTGTAGATACGGAAATGTTTGTCCCCGAATTGGCAAGTCGAGAAATGCGATCGCGCCTTTCTGAAAATAACCCAGATAGCCCCTTACTCCTCTACGTCGGCCGCCTCGGTGCCGAAAAAGAAATCGAATCCATCAAACCAGTCCTCGCCGCCATTCCCGGCGCCCGCCTCGCCCTAGTGGGAGACGGCCCGCACCGCCAAACCCTCGAACAATATTTTGCCGGCACCCCCACAAATTTTGTTGGCTACCTGAAGGGGCAAGAATTGGCTTCTGCTTACGCATCTGCTGATGCCTTCATTTTTCCCTCCCGTACCGAAACCCTGGGCTTAGTGCTCCTCGAAGCTATGGCTGCGGGGACTCCCGTAGTGGCGGCTCGCAGTGGCGGAATTCCCGATATTGTCACAGACGGTGTTAACGGCTATTTATTTGACCCCACCGATGAAGCCGGAGCAGTGGCTGCCACCCAGCGCCTGTTTGCGAATCCCGAAGAACGAGAAACCCTCCGCCAAAACGCTCGCTCTGAAGCCGAACGCTGGGGTTGGGCGGCGGCGACTAACCAACTACGAGGCTACTATCGATCGGTCGTATTTGCCCAGTCCATGGCCTCTGCTGCTTAAATTTGACAAGATGTCGCGATGTTAAACATCACCGACAGCTTAGCTTCCATCCCGAGGCAGTTTCTAGCGAGGAGGAATGTCCTCAAAGATCGATCGAACTTTTTTGAGGCTTTGATTGCGGTAGCTATCCTGCTGTTGCGTTTACCATTAAACTATGAATAGCTTTGGAATGCTTCGCGGGCGGCAAAACTGGGGCGCGGCGGCAGCCGACCGGATACGGTCGCCGAGTGCGCTAAAACAGTCACACCGCCCAGCAGCCGAGCACAGAGGGTAAAATATACATCGCCCGCGATCGATCGAACAAAAGCCTAGAAGCTCGTTTTCAGGCTGCCAGCGTTCCGAAGTCAAGTTCAGCTCATGCCTGGCGAACTCTCATCAGTATCGATGTTGTAACAAAAAAAAGATCGAGCATCTCTAACAAGCAAACTGAAGTTTCATCCGCCAAAGAATGAACCCATTATTCATCAAACCGACAATCGAATGCTGAGTTGAAAAGCAAACAACTTAAACAGTTTGCACCGCAGAATCTAGCACCGCGATCGACCAGCCGGTCAATCTACCCCTCTGAGCAAGCAGTTAATCATGACATTCTCCAATGCTGGTAGCGTTCTGGCTACACTGACTCAAGTCAATTTTATGGGGGCATTGACCTCTCGTGTTAAGAGCTTGCCAGTTACTGAATTAGTGTGCCTGCTGGACTTTGTAACGGCTGAATTTCAGCAATTTATCCGGGCAATGGACCTGATTAACAATGAAGCACTCGAAACTCTCTTAGAGCAACTGTTAGATGCCTTCACTGTCAAAATTGGTCAAATTTTGCAAGCAGACCGGACAACAATTTTTTTGGTAGATGCCAACAAAAATCAACTGTGGCACAAAACAGTGGATGGGCTCACGGGCGAAGATATAGAAATTCGCTTGCCGATGGATGCAGGCATTTTAGGCTACGTAGCAACTACTGGAAAATCGCTCAATGTCTTGCATGGTAGAGAACACGAGCATTTTAATGCCGAAGTAGACGAACCGCCGAACTACCGGGTTGAGACTATCCTCTGTATGCCGATTTTTAGCAGTAAGAGCCAGCACGAACCCGTAGCGGTGGTGAGACTGTTAAACAAAGCTGGCAATGCCCCCTTTACCGAGGAAGACGAACAGCAGTTTCAGGCTTTTGCAGATTCGATCGGGATTATTCTCGAAAGCTGTCAATCTTTCTACGTCGTGGCCCGCAACCAGCGAGGGGTGGCCGCACTTTTGAGAGCTACCACGACGTTGGGTCAAAGCCTTGACTTGGAAACAACTTTGCGCTCTGTCATGGATCAAGCTCGGGACTTGATGCAAGCCGATCGCAGCACGCTATTTTTATTAAATCCCGAAACCAACGAACTTTGGACAAAACTCGCCAAGGCCGACGGCAAAACGATGATGGAAGTCCGCATTCCTGCTAACAAAGGAATTGCAGGCTACGTGGCTTCGACCGGTCAAACTCTAAATATTACAGATGCTTACGACGATCCCCGCTTTGACCCATCTACAGACCAGCAAACGGGATATCGCACTCGCACTGTCTTGTGTATGCCGGTTCATAACGCCAAAGGTGAGCTGATTGGGGTGACTCAACTAATTAATAAGACTCAAGGCACTTTCACAACTTCCGACGAAGAGTTTTTGCGAGCATTTAATTCCCAAGCCGGAATGGCGCTGCAAAATTCTCAACTGTTTCAGAACGTGATGGTGGAAAAGCAGTATCAAAAAGATATGCTGCAAAGTCTTTCAGATGCAGTCATTTCCACCGATTTGCAGGGGCGAATTGTCACAATTAACGAAGCCGCGCTGGAATTGTTGGGCTGTCCGGTAAATCAAGATAAAAGCAAACACAATCTCGTGATTTGGGAAGATAAACTGATCGATCGCTATGTTTGGGAAGTTGTGCCGATCGATAATTTGCAATTTCGACTCGAAGACAGTCTCCTGAATGCTGCCAGACATTACGTTCCCGAACAAAGTTTAACTGTGGGACTGTTGGTGGAAACAACACTGGGTAGCGCAGCAGCAGATACAGAAGCAGAAAGTTACATTTTGGCCGTGCCCGATCGCAATGACCCCACCTTATATTACGCTTGGGGCGAAAACAGCGCCTGGACTGAGGAAGTAGCGCAGGCAGAATTAGCTAATTCCCAATCTCTATTTTCGCTGCGGAATGCTGACCTCTATCACCCTTATTGTCCCCTACCCATCTCCGGCTCTCGAATTAAAGTAATTGAACGCAGTTTGAATTTAACTGTCAACCCGCTGATCAATCCAGAAGGTGGCGCGCGCGGCGGTTTAGTGGTACTCGAAGACATCAGCCGCGAAAAGCGGATGAAAACCACAATGTCTCGCTACATGACTCCCGGAGTCGTAGATAAAATCATGGCCTTGGGCGAAGGCTCCCTGATGGTGGGCGAACGCAAAGAAGTTACTATTTTATTTTCCGACATTCGCGGCTACACCACTCTGACCGAAAATTTGGGAGCCTCGGAAGTTGTGGCCCTATTGAACCAGTATTTTGAGACGATGGTGGAGGCCGTTTTCCACTACGAAGGCACTTTAGACAAGTTTATCGGCGATGCTTTAATGGCGGTGTTCGGTGCGCCCCTGCCGCTCAATCCCCCGGAAAGTCACGGTTGGATGGCGGTGCAGTCGGCTTTAGATATGCGCCGGCGCTTGAAAGAGTTTAATGATTCTCGCCCAGGCGCCGATCCGTTTCGCTTCGGAATTGGGATTAGTTCTGGAGAGGTGGTTTCGGGAAATATTGGTTCGGAAAAGCGGATGGATTACACCGTAATCGGGGATGCGGTGAATTTGAGTTCCCGCTTGGAACAGCTTACAAAGGAGTACGGCTGCGATATAATTTTGAGCGAATTTACCTACAATTTGTGCCGCGAACGGATTTGGGTGCGAGAGTTGGACAAGGTGCGGGTTAAGGGCAAAAATCAGCCGGTCGGCATTTACGAGTTGCTGCAAATTAATTCCGATCCCCTCGATGGGGAAACCGAAAGGTTTTTGGAACTTTACAACAACGGTCGCCATGCTTATATTGCTAGAAATTTTCAGCAAGCTATTAATTATTTTGAGGCGGCTTTAGCTATGCGACCGAGCGATCGACCTGTGGAAGTTCAGATCGAGCGATCCCTCAGCTATTTGGAAATACCCCCGCCCGACGAATGGGACGGCGTGCATACTATGACAAAAAAGTAGCATATTTTATCATATCCGAGAGCCTAAATGTAAAAAAATTGGATAAAGTTTTGAGATCTTCCTTATGACAGAGTTAAGAAGTGGAAAAATGTGAAAACATGAATCGGATGCCACATTAAAGTTAGTATTTATTTTCATACCGACAATTAAATGAACTATTTATCTGTTCCGAATGCCACAAAAGCCGATCGCATTCTGGTTGTAGATGACGCACCAGATAATGTTTTGTTGGTGCAGACAATCCTGGAAGAAGAAGGTTACGAAATTAGCACGGCCGAGAACGGCTTTTCGGCCTTAAGCCAAATTGACAAGTCAACCCCCGATTTGGTATTGCTAGACGTAATGATGCCGGGAATGGACGGTTACGAAGTCACCCAGCGAATGCGACAAAATAAGGAATTGCCCTTTATCCCGATTTTGCTGATCACAGCTCACGACAGCGCCAGTGTAGTCCAGGGACTCGACATGGGCGCAGACGATTTTATCCGCAAACCCGTGGAAATGGACGAACTGCTGGCGAGGGTGCGATCGCTCTTGCGGCTCAAACACAGCGTAGACGAACGAAATTCGATCGCCCTCCAGCGCGAAGATTTTGTCTCCAGACTCGCTCACGACTTGCGGACGCCCCTCGTAGCAGCCGATCGAATGCTAACTTTAATGCAGCAGGGAGCTTTGGGAGAAATCTCGCTCCCCATGTGCGACGCTTTCGGGACAATGGTTCGCAGTAACAAAAACCTGATCGCGATGGTAAATATGCTGCTAGAAGTCTACCGCTACGAAGCAGGGCGCAAATCCCTCAGTTTCGCTCCGGTTGACTTGCGCCAGCTTATTACCGAAGTAGCCGAAGAACTCGCTCCCCTAGCCGATGCTAAAAATTTGTCGGTGAATTTAGACTTGAGTGAAAGTGCAGAAAGTGCTCCGATTGCCAAGTATCCGGGCGATCGTCTGGAGTTGCACCGCTTGCTGACTAATTTAATCGGAAATGCGATAAAATTCACCGACAGCGGCTCTATAGATATCCGCTTAAAAGCTGCCAATTCACCTGTTTATACGAGCTTCAAAAACCAACCGCTGGCATGGGTAATTATGGAAATCCAAGACACCGGCGCCGGAATTTCTCCCGCCGAACAAGCGAAGTTATTTGAAAGGTTTGGCTCGGGAACTCACAAGAAATCCAGCACAGGTTTGGGACTGCACCTCTGCCGCCAAATAGTCGAAGCTCACCGCGGCACGATCGTGGTCAAATCCGAGTTGGGTAAAGGCAGCTTGTTTACTATTCGCTTGCCTTGTTAGAGCGATTTAATTAACTGTAGATGACTTATTTCATAAATGTTTGATGGCTAGAGCAACCGCAGATTTAAGGCAGATAAACACAGATAAACGCAGATAAATTAAAGATAATTTGCGAAGAAATGCAGGAAGTAAAAGTAGGGTGCATCCGCTCAAGATATTTCCTGGGACAATTGATAATCTCAAAACTGATGCACACCCTGAATAGATGGTGCGTCAGAATGAGATTTTCGGCGATCGTTAAAAATGACTAAACTGACGAACCCTATCGCTGACTTTGGCTCGGACTCGCATTCCGCACTACAAACCAGTCAATCACGAATCAGAAAAATAGCTTCGTAGTCAGGACTTTAGTCCTTCTTTGGCTCGGACTCGCATTCCGCACTACAAACCAGTTCGAGACTGAATGATATCACTCGTGCGATGTCTGGGCCAGCAATACAATCAGAAAATTATTAGGCAGATGTCATATAATTACTTGGCAACTGAATTTACTTCAACTAAAACAACAGGAGTCCCGCACCAAACACGGTACGAACTTGAGTGACGGGAGGAATGCGCGTGAGGCTTGCATAGCTGAACAAATTATTGATAAACGCAGACAGACTTTCTTCAATACATGATAGAATCTTGTCATGAAACAAGTCCTGACAGTATCTTGCAAACTCCAAGTAATGCCTGAGCAGTCCATCAAAATTGATGCAACACTTCAGGCGTTCGCGAATGCTTGCGAATATGTGAATCAAACTGTATCGCCAACTCTGACAAACGAATTGGCGATGCAATCCTTGATATATCACGATGTCAGAGATATGTTTGGACTTTCGGCGCAGTTGGCAATCCATGCTATCAGACGGGTTTCTGGTAACAGAAAAACAGCCAAAAAAGATGGGAAGTCGGTCAATAAATTTACTCCTACTAGCGTCACTTACGATGCTCGTATCTTTTCTTTCAGGGAAAAAGATTGGACGGTAAGTTTGACTACTACTGGTGGTAGGGAACGGTTTGTACTGGCTATCGGAAACTACCAACTTGGATTGTTGAAAGGTCAAAACCCAAAGACTGCTACTTTGTGCAAACGCAATGATGGTAGTTACTATCTTAATATTCAGCTTGAATCTATGCCCGTCGAACCTCCACCAAGCGATCGAGTTTTGGGCTGTGATTTGGGTAGGACTGACATTGCAGTTACTTCCGATGGAGATACATTTAGCGGTAAACAAATTACCCAAGTTAGAAATCATTATGCCAAGTTGAGAGCAAACCTCCAACAAAAAGCCACGAAGGGCACGCGCAGTTCTCGGCGTAGATGTCGAGAATTGTTGAAACGGTTGTCGGGCTCTTGAAAGCGCTTTCAGACATTGGTAAATCACACTATCAGTCACCGTATCGTAACTAAGGCTCAAAACAAAAATCAAGCGATCGCTTTGGAAGATTTGACTGGAATTAGGGAGCGCACAAATCAGCAGCCACGCTCGAAAAAAGAGCGGAGACTTAGCAATAGCTGGGCATTTTTTCAGTTGCGCCAATTCCTAATATACAAAGCCATAAAGCATAGCGTAAAGATTTTGTTTGTTGAGCCTAGATACACTAGCCAAATGTGCCACAAGTGCAACCATATTCATCCTGTAAAGGGTGAGTCTTATAGGAATGGCAAAAAGTTTGCTTGTGGTCATTGTGGATGGAAAGGTGATGCCGACTTAAACGGCAGTAAGAATATTGCTGTTATTGGGGCTTCCGTAAATAAGCCTGAAGGTTCGAGATTATTTTGCAATTTGCAAGATCATTTCAGGGCTATTGAAAGCCCACACTGTACCTGTACTCAGGTCAGTGCTGGGTAATTTACTATGTCTGACTGTCCAGTGTGCGGTGCTGAGTACCTAGAAAAAAAAGCAGAGTTTTGCTCGATTTGTGGCTGGGATTTGACTCCCTACCCGCAGCGTGCTAAGCCTTCCAAAACTTATTTAAAACAAGAACAAGTTCGATTGCAGTGGGCAAAACAAATGTGGGAATCGGCCCGCAATCAACAAAATTGGTCAGCCAGATTTGACGAGTTGCAAGAGGAATTACAGCAAGGTGCGATCGCCCGCGCGTACCTGCAATCTCAGTTAGAATGGGTTCTGTACCGCCTCGAACAACTCAATCCCGAATCCATTACCAGCACTTTACTGCGACTGGAAGAGAAAATCGGCGCCTTACCTGACCAAACTCCGGCTATCTCTGAAGTGGGGATGGATTACCGACAACTGACAAAGCTGTTAGAAACTGGAAAATGGCGCAAAGCAGACGAACATACTTGGGAAATTTTGCTGCAAATCTCTGTCAGGGAAGACGAAGGCTGGCTGAGTGCAGCCGATATTGACGGGTTTCCTCTTACAGACCTTCGCACGATCGACAAACTTTGGCAACAACACAGCAGCGGGCGGTTTGGATTCACCGTACAACAACAGATTTGGGAAAGTACCGCCGGAAATTATACCCAATTGTGCGATCGACTCGGCTGGCGAGTCAAGGAAAATTGGAAATATTACAGCGAGCTCTCATTCAGCGAAAATGCTCCCCCCGGACACCTCCCCGTTACCGCCTGGAGACATCGCGCTTGTTACGGTGCTGGTAAACTCACCGCAGCAGAAAACTTTGCCCGCATTGTCGGGAGAGTTGCTACGGGCGATCGCTAATCATCCAAAATAAAAAATTCAAAATCGCCATTACCTGCTATAATCAAAACGGTTCAGCAACTGGGGCTGTGGCTCAGATGGATAGAGCAAGCGCCTCCTGAAGAATCGGGCACCCTGCGAGGAAACTCTGGGAGTGAATGTGGTCAAACTCAAGGAAGCCTAAGTCTGACAGCAGATACGGTAATCTTGAGCCAAGCTTTATCTAAATTTTGTTTAGGTAAGGAAGGTGCAGAGACTGGCTTTAGGAAGTAAACACCATAAAACCTCCTAAACATACGGCCACCACCTAAAGGCCGCAAGCCTACGGTGAAGGAATAGTCCGGAGAGTGGGGAAACTCACACAAATCTGAAGCGCTAGGTCGCCGGTTCGAACCCGGCCAGTCCCGTTAAAAATCAAGAACAATTAAAAGCAGAAGGGTAAACCCTAAGTTTTATCCTTCTGCTTTGCATATGCGTTAACCTGTATATTCAATCCAAAATCTAAAATCTAAAATCTAAAATCCTCTGACCATTGTTTAAATTTTAATTTTTAATTCCTGTTAGTGGGTTGTACGTGCGGTATTTTTTGTTATGGTTCCTGTGTCAGCTAAATAAAGTTTTTATAGGTTTAGATGTGGTTGAGAATAAATTTAAACAGGCGGCGTTACCCGCGTTTGAGGAATTCACCCAATTTTTGGTTCCTACTAGGGCTTTTGATGGCGTTTTGGTTTGGCTATCAGCAGCTTAAGAGCGAATTTCAGAGACCCCAAGCTTTGTTGGTTCTAGGTGGGGCTACGGAGCGAGAGGTGTTTGCCGCCAAATTTGCTCGATCGCACCCTCAATTGCCGATTTGGGTGTCTTCTGGGAGCAATCCTGAGTTCGCGGAATGGGTCTTTTCAGAAGCGGGAATTAAGTCCGATCGCCTGCACTTAGACTACAGAGCAGTGGATACGGTAACAAATTTTACCACCCTGGTAGATGAATTGAAAGCTCAAGGGATTGAGAGCGTGTATCTGATCACTTCTGACGATCATATGCGGCGAGCTCAGATTATTGGCGAAATCGTGCTCGGCAGTCGAGGGATTAGTTTTAAGCCTGTAGCAGTTCCGTCTGGGCGAACCCCCGAACCCGTGCAAAAAGCTCTCCGCGACGGCGCTAGAGCCATTATGTGGCTGACTACGGGTTATACGGGTGCTAACTTCAGCCAAGCCAGAATTGAATAGACAAAGAAAGGACGGCGGTTGAAACCGCTTTTGACCTCTTACTCGTAGGCGAAGCCAGCGCGAAGCGCTTATGTGGCGAAGCGCCCGTCATCAGAGTAAGAGGTCAAACTACAAAAACGAATTCCGCCGGACGCCGAATGAAGAAAATAACGTAACTTTAACCGCCCGTTCTTCAACCCGCTTGGAGTGGGTTTTGTTTGTCTGGCGTGCGAATTCTATTCGCCCGGTTCAGCGACCCAAATCGTGCATCGCATTAATCTCAGTTGCACATCTTTGAGTCAGCGCTTCCAATTCCGCGCGATCCGACGAAGCGGGCGCCTCAATTAGTTTGCCAATTCGCACCGTCAGCGGCACCGGACGCGGCACTATCGAACCTTTGGATGCGATCGCATGAGTTCCCCACAAACTAACGGGTAATAGCGGTGCTTTTGCCTTAGCAGCTATCAGCGCAGCCCCCAATTTCGGATCAGTAATTCTACCGTCTGGCGTCCGAGTTCCCTGCAAAAATACACCCGTAGCCCATCCATTTTCTAAAGACTGGATAGCCGATCGAATTGCACTGCGATCGGCACTTTCCCGCTTGACTGGATAGGCACCATAAAGCGTAATTGCCTGCTTCAAAATAGGAACTTTAAATAACTCTTCCTTTGCCATAAATGCCACTGGCCGCCTCATGGAACTAGATAAAATCGGCGGATCGAAATCGCTGGCGTGATTGCTGACTACCACAAATGGGCCTTCTGCTGGCACATTTTCTGCACCGTAGATGCGCCCCCGAAAGTAAAGGTGCAGCATCGGGCTGACAATTGACCACTTGAATAAATAGTAAAGAAGTAAACTTTCGACTGGTTCGCGACTTTTGCTCACGGAAAACCTTAGATTTTAAATTACACTGAATTTTAGCCTATCAGTTCCGCTCTGTAAAATTAACTAGGACTTGCAAAAAAACGCAGGACGTAATGATGCGCGGGTGCATCGCGATCGCATAACTTGAAATAGAGGCGAGAATTCCCGCAGCGACGCACCCGCGCGAGTTGATGGCTAACTCAGGCCTGTTAATTTCCGGCTAGCATCGCTTTTTTTCCTTCCTCGGAAGTCGCGTAACCCAAGAAATCCTTAACCGCTTGGCTGGGGGGATTTTTGTAAGCGTAGTACAACTGGCGCTGATAGCGATAATTGGGGGCTTCCGGCGTCGCACCGTCTACGGGTACAACCCTCACCGTTTTCTGATTGACAACTTGAGCGAAAGTGGCATAGCCGATGCCGTTGTTACCTAAAGCTTGCAGCAGCGGAGTTGTCGCATCTCGATCGAGCGTAGTAACATTTTGCCCGGTGCCAAAACTACCGCCTCCGAGCACTTGTTCTTTGAAAGTTTGGTGAGTGCCGCTAATTTCGGGTCTGTTAATTACCTTAATCAAGCCTGCTGAACCGCCGACTTTTGACCAGTCTTGAGCATTTCCCTTGAAAATGTCTTGAACTTGAGCGGCAGTTAAACCTCCTTGAAACGGGTTGTTAGTGCCGACTACGATCGCAATTCTATCTAAAGCAACGGGCACTGCTGCCAAACCCCTAGCTTGGTCTTGGGCATTCAAAGCGGTCGATATCGCGGCAATATCGGCTGTTCCCGCCACCAAATCCTGAATTCCTTTTGCAGAACCATTTGCTTTGGCATCGACTGTAGTGCTGGGAAACTTGGCTTGAAAGCCATTCTTAAGGTTGAGATTGATTGTCACCATGCTGGTAGAACCGTCAATTCTCACCGCCGTGCCCGCAGGTACGGCAACTGGTAGTGCAAAGGAACTAGCAGCAACAGGCGATGCTAAGCCGGCTGCGGGCGCAACGGGAAGCGGGTTGGAACTGCCACCGCCTGCGGGTGTTGGGGGATTGGAGGAATTGTTAGCATCCTGTGCCGCTGGTTTGTTCAGAAAAAACCAGCCACCGGCTGCGAGGAACAGGAATAAAAAAATAAAAACTATGGGGGGAGGCCCGCTCTTAGCCATAAAATTCTCCTTAGTTCGGAAGTTTTTTGTTGTCCGGGTCGTCTAACATTTGCAGCCTGCGACTGACTTCATCATCTTCGGTCATGTTTTCTAATTCTGCCTGAAGTCTTTCTTGGGGGTTCTCAGATATTTCTGCTAAAGCTTGCTGTTCGAGGTTATGCTTTTCGACGGCATTTTTGGCTTGTTCAAATTGCGATCGAGCTGAATCAATATTAAGATCGTTGTTGACTTTGGATATGGCGCCGAGAGCTTCGTTAATCTCGACCATATCTTTCATGTTTTGCATATCGGTTTTGTAGGCTTCCAGCTTCGTGCGCTCTCGATTCAGCTTGTCTTTGGAAGCGTTCACAAACTGTTCGGCTTGTTTTACTGCATCTTCGTACTGCGGCAGGATTTTTTCTATCTGAATTACCTTAGATATGGCTAAGCGGGCTGCTTCTTCGTTGCCGTTGCGGTTGGCTGTCTTGGCTTGGCGCTCTAAAGTTTGCATCTCTCTAACTTTTTCTTCATATTTTGTTTTGGTGCGCTGGTAGGCTGCAACTTGTTTAGAAACTGCTTCTGCGAGCTTTTGGACGGACTCTTGCATCGATCGCAGCGACTCTTCGGCTACGGCGACTGAAATTTTACCACCGGATTCTACGGGAAGTCCCCACAGCCAGTTCCACCCGCCTACTATGGTTCTGCCGGCTTTTTCGCCCATCAGCCAGTAAATAGCTTTTTTCATATAAGTACCGGATTAGCTTGATTTTTATTCCTAGTTTAAATCAGAATTTGCCGATCGACCTCAAGGGCGATCGATATATAGATTATTTTTAATCGCGATTTTTAGCTGTTTGGATTGTCGATCGCAAATTTGCACAACAGGTCGTAGTAAAATTTTCCTGTTGTGCTATTTATTTTTCGGCAATTTTCTGATCGATTAACTCAATTTTACCAGAAAGAATTAATCAGACTATTCATTACTCCAATCCTCTTCCTTCTAGGTAGAGGTCGCTCTTAAACTGTCAACTGTCAACTGTCAACTGTCAACTGTCAACTGTTGAAAGCCTGCGGCTGAATAATCGGTTAACAATAGATTAAGCGGGCAAATCTGCAAAACTGCTGACATTTACCAGCGCTAAATTTGGACAAGTCCGTTTGATCAAACCTGTGAGAACTTTACCTGGGCCAATTTCCACTACGCGATCGATTCCTTGTTGTGGCAATTGCAGAGAAATTTCTCGCCAGCGCACGCCTTTAGTCATTTGATAATTCAACCGCTGTTTTAGAGTAGCTGCGCTAGTAGTCGCTGTCGGTTCTGAGTTCGAGAGTACCAGCATTTTAGCATCGGAAAACCTTGCCGACTTTAACGCTAGTTGAAACTCTGCCGCCACCCCGGCCATCAGGGGAGAGTGAAACGCACCGGAAACATTCAATTTAACCGCGCGTTTGACTTTTATTTTGGCTAGCAAATCTTCTACTGCTGTCGGCGTGCCAGAAATCACTACTTGTGCTTCGCTGTTATCGTTGGCGAGCACCACATCTCGGCTGTATTGAATTTGCAGTTCTAATTCCTGCCTGTCGAAGCCGATCAACGCCACCATTTGCCCGCCGGAGGCAGTCTCCATCAGTTCGGCGCGGCGTTTGACTAAGCGCAATCCCGTTTCAAAGTCAAAGACGCCTGCTGCGTACAGGGCAACATATTCTCCTAAACTGTGACCGGCAACTACTGCGGGTCGATCGCTCTTTTCTCGCATTAAGTCTGCCAAAATGCTTTCTACTACGAACAAGCAAGGCTGAGTGTAGAGAGTCCGAGATAGTTTTGCTTCTTCTTTTTGGCAAACTTCAGGGACAGACCAGCCTAAAATTTCTTTAGCCAGCTCAAATTTAGCTTTGGCTGCTGGCAAGTTTAATAAGTCTGCACCCATCCCGATCGCCTGGGAACCTTGTCCGGGAAATACCCATGCTGTTTTAGTCATTTTTCCGGTAATCTGCTAATTGGTGGTTGCTAAGAAAGTGATTGCAAAAATTCTTTGTTTCCCGCTTCTGAGTTCGCTGACTGGTATCCGCTATCTTTCGGTTCACGAACTATCTACTCGCGACTCACAACTATAACATAATAACTGCGCTTTTTTCGAGGTTTATATTTTTTTTGCTACTTTAATTCAGGTCGATCGCCGTAGTAAAATTTTCAACCTTCGACGGGGGGAAAGTCCATCGAAAAATAGAGGATTTTCAATTGCAGCACACTCTTGTCCAGAATTCCTGTCGAAGGATGCACGGCTTGGTGCAGGCTTTACCCTATGCTATGACCTGTGTATGGCGTGTTAAAAGATTTTTCTTTTTTAATTAATGGTCGCACGCCCGATGTCAGCAGGGCAAGTTTAGAGCAAAATATTGTACCAGTTCCCTAAAATCATGAAACTGCTAGCCTGCGCTTCCAACCCATAGTCCATCAGTGATTCCCCAATCTAAAATCTAAAATCTAAAATCTAAAATCGTATTACCTTCCCCATTGAAAAATTGCCGCCCCCCAGCTCAAACCTGCACCGAAACCAGCCGCAGCAATAGTCTCACCAGATTTAACTTTACCCAGACGCACCGATTCGTCTAAAGCAAGGGGAATTGAAGCTGCTGAGGTATTGCCGTAATTTGCTAAATTGCTGATTACTTTTTCCGGGGGAATCTTGAGCCTTTGGGCAACTGCATCGAGAATCCGTTGATTGGCTTGGTGCAACAGCAGCCAGTCAATTTTTTCGGCGCTGATATTTGCCCGAAACATTGCTTTTTCAATGACTTCTGGCACTTTTTTCACGGCAAAGCGATAGATTTCTTGACCGTTCATGGCGATCGGCTCAAATCCACCTTGTCCGATATTCACGCCCTCAATTAATGATTTTGACTCGGCTTTGTAGGCTAAATTGAGAGACGAATTTTGCGTGCCGTCGCTGCGAATTTCAAATCCCAAAAATCGATCGACCTCTGAAGCCTGCAATACCACCGCACCTGCACCGTCTCCAAATAAAATGCAAGTACCTCGATCCGACCAATTCACCCAGCGAGATAAAATATCTGCTCCGATCAGCAAAACATTTTGATAAACGCCTGTCCGAATGAACTGCGAGGCTGTAACTAAACCAAACACAAATCCCGAACAAGCTGCTGTCAAATCGAAAGCCACAGCTTTTGTAGCGCCCAACTGATATTGAATTTTGCCCGCAGTGCCGAACAAATCGTCAGGGCTTGATGTGGCCAAAATAATCAAATCGATATCTGTCGGCGAAATTTCTGCCATGGCGATCGCCCTGCGGGATGCCTCCGATGCCAAATCGCACAAAGAAGTGCGATCGTCCGCCAGCCTGCGCGATCGAATGCCCGTTCGCGCCGCAATCCACTCGTCAGACGTTTCTACTATCTGACTCAAACCATTATTATCTAGCGAAACCTGCGGTGTACAAGACCCGCTACCCGTGACGGCAATGCCGAACCCTGATTGCTGCAACATTCCTCTCCATTTACTCGCTGTTCGGTCGAGAAATTAAAAATTAAAAACTTCAAATTTAAACTATTTTTTAAACTGCTGAAATTACCTTTTTCAAGCAAAACAGTTGGTTTAATCTGACATTTTTAATTTGACTTTTTTAATTTTTAATTTCTACTTACTAGAAAGAATTGGTTTAAAGCCCCAAGCCCGGGAGAAATTAAAAGAAGACTATTCATTACTCCAATCCTCTTCCTTCCAGGTCGAGGTTGCACTCAACTGTCAACTGTCAACTGCCAACTGTCAACTGTCAACTGCCAACTGTCAACTGTTAACTGTCAACTGCCAACTGTCAACTGTCAACTGTCAACTGTCAACTGTTCAAAGCTTCTTGTTCCACAGCGCTTTCGCGATTGGACGATTTAATTCGCTCCAGCACTTGGTTGTCAATAGCCCCTTTTGCCAAACGAATGGCATTAAAAATCGAGGCAGCTTGAGACGAACCGTGGCTGATAATGCAAACTCCAGCAACGCCCAACAGCAAACCGCCACCATGTTCAACGTGGTCTACTCGCTGCTTGAATCCTTGCAAGCTTTTTTGCAGCATAGGATCGTTAATTTGATGTTGGAGCCCTTTGACCAGCTCTTCCTTGAGCACCTGGACTACGACTTCGCCCACCGCTTCGGCAAACTTCAACAACACGTTGCCGACAAACCCGTCGCAGACAATCACGTCAAAGTTCCCCGACAGCACGTCGCGGCCTTCGGCATTGCCCACAAAAGGAATGTTCGGATTGTCCGCCAATAACTGATGGGTGCGTACCGCAGCGTCGTTGCCTTTAGAAGGTTCTTCGCCAATGTTTAGCAGGCCGATTTTTGGTTCGGCGACGCCGAGCACGCACTGGCTGTAAATAGTTCCCATCAGAGCAAACTGCTCCAAAAATTTTGGGCGGCAGTCCACATTAGCGCCGACATCGAGAATGAGTACAGAGGTACCCGGTACCATTGTCGGCAAAACCGCACCGATCGCGGGGCGATCGATTCCAGGTAGCCGCCCCAACCTCAGTAGGGCAGCCGCCATTGCCGCACCGGAGTGACCGGCGGACACCACAGCATCAGCCTGCTGCTGCTTCACCAAGTTCATGGCTACGTTAATCGAAGCTTTGGGCTTGCGTTTGAGGGCACTTAGAGGTTCTTCGTGCATTTCCACCGTTCCTTCTGAAGGAACGATTTCTAGCTGACCTGTAGAGACGCGGCCGATCGCGTCTTGAAGACGTAGCGAGTCTTCTATTTGCTGCGGGTCGCCCACCAGCAAAATCTCTACGCCTAACTCTTCTTGTGCCTTAAGCGCTCCAGCTACAACTTCGGCGGGGGCGTGATCCCCACCCATAGCGTCTATTGCAATTCTTGCGCGTGTCGATCCCATTGACCAATGTTTGAGAAACACTAAAAATTCTACCAGGAAGTCAGCCGATTTTCGATTTTCGATTTTCGATTTTCGATTGAGTTACAGCCTGAAATCTGGCAGCAGAAACTAGGGTCGAAAATTTTGGGAGCATCCACGAATGGCGTCGGGGCGTTGTACCCGTTTCTTGCGGATCTGGAGTCTGAATCCAGAAGTGCGAATAAATAACTAAAATCTGCTCGCACTCGATCGGACAATTGTCATTTGCGACTACTCTGATAGAGTTTGTGCCTACTTTACTATTTTTGACTGCAAATTGAAAAACTCAATAGAATAATTTACCTGACCCCGCCCAAAAACGGATAAAAGTTTCCGACACTCGTCGTGACTCGGGCCCAAAATTTTAGACCCGAGTTCAAGCCCCCAGATTGATTCTGTGGAGTAAATCTAAAATCTAAAATCTAAAATCGACTGACTGAACTATAGGTGTAAAAAATGCTGGATTTATTATTTAGCTCGGGAATCATGTCTCTGTGGCTCGACATGGCTGGGGTACACAGTGTCGCGCCCAACGCTGTGTCGCTACTGGCTTGGCGGGGAGGGATACCCGGGTTAGTGGTGGCCGAAGAGCTGGCTTTTGGAGGAGTAGATGCAGCAAATCGAGACTTGCCGACATCCGTCGCGGTGGAGGAATATTTAAAAGATTTGAAGGCAAAACATCTGATAGACGGCAATCAGGGAGTTTGGGTACAAGCCGGAATGGTGCCACTGGTAAGTCAGCAGGGAAAGGTACTGATGCCAGGGGCTTCGCTGACTAAGATTGCCACTTCTCTGGCTTCGCTGGAAACTTGGGGCACCGAGCATCAGTTTGAAACACGGTTCCGGGGAACCGGGCCGATTAGGAATGGGGTGTTGCAAGGAGATTTGGTTGTCAGTGGTGGTGGCGATCCGTTGTTTGTGTGGGAAGAGGCGATCGCCGTGGGTAATGCTCTCAATCAAATGGGTATCGATCGCGTGGCCGGCAACTTAGTGGTGACAGGCAATTTCCGCATGAATTACCAGTCCGATCCTTTGGCTGCGGGGGAGGGTCTGCGGCAGGCTCTCAATGGGCGCAGTTGGCCTTCTGACGTGCTGGCAATATATTCTAAGATGGCTCGGGGAACGAGAAAGCCGCAAGTAACGATCGCCGGCACGGTGATTGCTGAAAAATTTGTGAGCTCGGGACATTTGCTGCTGAAGCGCCGATCGCTCCCTTTACCCGAAATTCTCAAGCAGATGAACGTCCACAGCGACAATGACATTGCCCAAATACTGGCAGACAATTTGGGCGGACACAAAATAGTCCAGCAGCAAGCGACTTGGGCGGCGGGGGTGCCGGCGGCGGAACTTCAATTAATTAACGGTTCGGGATTGGGAGTGGAAAATCGGATGTCTCCGAGGGCGGCTTGTGGGATGATGCAGGCGATCGCGCGCAACCTTCAGACTACGGGGCTGACTATTGCTGACTTGTTTCCGGTGTCCGGGCGCGATAAAGGAACTTTGGAACACCGACACATTCCGCCGTCGGCTGTGGTGAAAACCGGTACCTTAGATACGGTGATTGCTTTGGCTGGAGCCATACCCACGCGCGATCGGGGTTTAGTTTGGTTTGCAATTATTAATCGCGGCACCGATTGGGACTCTTTGAGAGCGCAGCAAGATATATTTCTGCAAAAATTGGTGCAGCAGTGGGGAACTGCACCGGCCCTGCCACTAGCAATTACACCGCACATTGACGGCGCTAGACCAGCTTTGGGGGCAGCAAATCGCAGCGATATTTTGCTGGGAGGTTAACGTCAGTTGACAGTTGACAGTTGACAGTTGACAGTTGTCAGTTGGCAGATTAATGCTTTTAGGCTCGATGCCCGATGCCCGATGCCCGATGCCCGATGCCCAATTCCCCACAGCATAATGTGAGATTTCGCGCGTGGAGTATGTCACAATTGATCGAGGACTATTCTGCAAGAAGATGATCAAACTGCGATTGAAGAGATACGGGAAAAAACGCGAGACCAGCTACCGGATTGTAGCTATGAACAGCTCTACCCGCCGCGACGGCCGTCCCCTAGAAGAACTCGGCTTCTACAACCCCAGAAATAATGAAACCAGGCTGGATGTTCCAGCGATTGTCAAGCGCCTGCAAGAAGGCGCTCAGCCAACTGACACCGTGCGTGACATCCTGAGAAAAGCGAATGTATTTGAACAAGTCGGAGCCGGAGCCAACGTTGAATCCAGCACAGCAGCAGTCAGCTAGTCCCAACTATTCTGGACTGGTTAAGTTTTTAATTGGGCCTTTTTTAGAGTCGCCCGCGTCTTTGCGAGTTGATTGCGAACTGCACCCGCGCCAATCCCGGGTCTGGGTTCGGCTCGCTTTTGAAGATCCCGATAAAGGGCGGGTTTACGGTAGGGGCGGACGCAATATTCAGGCAATAAGAACTACCCTCGAAGCGGTGGCGCAAACGGCGGGCCAGTCGCTGTACTTAGATATATACGATGGTGAAGCGGGCGATCGCAACTCCGGGCCACCTAGGGGCGATCGCGATCGTTCGGATCGCGATCGTCCGGATCGCGCTAGGCGCGATGGGGGAGACTTCCGACCCCGGAGTGGGCCTCCGTCGCCGACTCCCTTACCTAGCAGAACCCCGAGAGAACAACCTCGCCGTACTAACACACCTACGTTTAGAACGAGCAGAAATACTCCCGGTTATTAACTGTTCTGCTGAATGAGAGACAATTTTAGATTTTAGATTGCCTGTTGTAGACTTTGTGTTACAAACCCTGTTTGATTTGAGATTGCCAGTTTTGCGATCAAACAAAAATGTAAAATTTTAAATCTAAAATCTCAGCGGGATCGGGTAAATCTAAAATCTAAAATCTAAAGTTGTCTGACTTCATCAAAGCAACACGGGATGCGGGAAACTCAGACACAAAGCGTGCTCAGAGGGAAGCGACCCGAGGGACTTCAGTCAAGAGTGTTCTTGAAAATGTGATATAATTTGAGTTGGGAGTAAGAACAAAAAACATCTACGTGTTGAAGCATCCTAGTATCGGAGAAATCCCGGCTCCTATGAAACAACGGTTAGGTTTAAGTCCTGATGTCAGTATGACAGGAAAGAGCAAATAATGGCAGGTTGTGGAGCGTACCGCGTCTTGGCAAGTGTGATGGATTCTGAAAGCATTGAAACAATAAAAGTAAACGCGATTACAACATTGGCAATGTCGGTAGTTGTTTTGAGTGTTTAGGCGGCGTTTGACGGTCGCAGCGAGAGTTTACTCGCGATCGCAGAATCGAGCGTGTCTTTAGACCTGAGAGTGTCAAAGAAGGGAGATTTGATTTGTGCCTCAAGCACCAAATTTATTTGCGATTTAAACAGAAAAGACGCCTGAGATACTAGGTAAAATCTAGTACCGGGCGTCTTTTTGTTCGTAAAACAAAGCTGATTGTTAACTTTTAATTACTTACTTGGAGGAGCTCATGCTGGCATGACTGAAAAACTAACAATAGAGTTACCGAGCAATCAAAGCGCCATGTCGCTGGCCGGAAATCAAGAAGAAAACTTGAAAATTATCTCTAAGCAAACCGGCGCCAACCTGGTAATGCGAGGCCAAGAACTGCTGATTTCCGGCACAAAAACTCAAGTAGAATTGTGTCATAAATTAGTGCGATCGCTCTCCGACTATTGGAAATCCGGCAAAACCATCACCGGAGTAGAAATCCAAACAGCGCGCTACGCATTGGATACCAACCGCCAAGAAGATTTGCAAGACTTGCAACGAGACGTACTCGCCAAAACCCGCCGCGGCGAAGAAATAAGAGCCAAAACCTTCAAGCAGCGGCAGTACGTCCAAGCAGTACGCACCCACGACCTAACATTTTGCATCGGCCCCGCTGGTACTGGAAAAACATTTCTAGCAGCTATTTTGGCAGTGCAAGCACTGTTAAGCAAGCAGTACGAAAAGCTAATTTTAACCAGGCCCGCCGTAGAAGCAGGCGAAAAATTAGGATTTTTGCCTGGAGATTTGCAGCAAAAAGTCGATCCCTATTTGCGCCCGCTTTACGACGCCCTCCAAGAAATAATCGACCCCGAAAAAATGGCCGATTTAATGGAAAGAGGCTTGATCGAAGTAGCTCCTTTAGCTTATATGCGAGGGCGTACTCTCAGCAATGCTTTCGTCATTTTGGACGAAGCTCAAAATACAACACCTGCTCAGATGAAAATGGTGTTGACTCGTCTGGGCTTTCGATCGAAAATGGTAGTGACGGGCGATATCACTCAAACAGATTTGCCACCAAACCAACAGTCGGGACTGTCAGTTGCTCAAAAAATTCTGGGTAACGTTGAAGGCATTGCTTTCTGCGAATTCAATCAGTCAGATGTGGTGAGACACCCGCTAGTACAGCGGATTGTTGCAGCTTACGAATTGCACGAAAAATAGTCAGTTGACAGTTGACAGTTGACAGTTGTCAGTTGTTATCGGTTATTTGTTATTTGTTATTTGTTGGTTATAATAACTAATAACTAATGCCCAATTCCATAAAAATTGACAGTTGTTATCGGTTATTTGTTATTTGTTGTTTCTAACAACTAATAACTAATGCCCAATGCCCAATTCCCAATTACCTATTCCCAAATTATGCCTAATCTCAAAGAATTCTTAGAAGCTTGCGAAAAATTGGGGACGCTGCGTTTGATCGTGACTAGCAGCGCCGCTGTACTGGAAGTGCGCGGTTCAATTCACAAGCTGTTTTATGCAGAGTTGCCCAAGGGGAAATATGCAAATATGCACGCCGAAATATTTGAGTTTCACCTAAATATGGACAAAATTAAACAAGTGAAATTTGAGACCGGCGAGGCAAAAAGAGGCAACTTTACTACCTATGCAATTCGTTTTCTGGACGAGCAAAATGATGCTGCGTTGAGCGCGTTTTTGCAGTGGGGAAAACCTGGTGAATACGAACCTGGACAGGTGGAAAAATGGCACGAATTAAAAGAACAATACGGGGAGGTTTGGGAACCTGCACCTGTTGAGGCAATTTAAAACTAACAAACAATAAAAAAGGTTGGTAGTGAGGACTTCAGTCCGCAAAAAGAAGGACTTGCATTCCTCATTACCAACTTTTGGTAGTGAGGACTTCAGTCCGCAAAAAGAAGGACTGAAGTCCTCACTACGAACGAATTAGAGCAAAATATAAAGTTAGCTGTTTGAATGTAATTTGGTATGAAGGTAATTTGGGTTTTTTGTCTGGTTTTGGTTGTGTTGCTGTGGGGTGGCGGTGCGAGGGCGGGGGTTTTGGGCGATCGCATTTCCAGTTTTCCCAATTGGGATAGCAAGCCTCCCATCGCCGTAGCTAAGGGAGATTTAGTGTATCCAGACTGGATGGCCGGAAGTTGGAATGTTGCCAGCACTTTAATAGATTTAGCAGCGCCTTTAGCCCCAAATATTGTCACGCCTGGATTTGAAAAAAACCGCCAGTATTTGCAGCAGCCAGTATTGTTTAAAGTTCGATTTCAACCTGAAAAATTTATTGGTTTAATTTCTACTTATACATCTAAAAAAGCTCCTAAAATTGTAGCCGATCGCAATTTTAACGGTTTGAACATCGCCAAAGCCTATTTAGGCAACGGTGGCGTACTTTCCGTGAAAGTCGATCCAAACAATCCCAACCGCCAGATTACCATACTCAAAGGCGATCGCCAACTAATCTCGATTGTCACCAGTCGCGGCACTGAAACGCCGAATCCTCGGGAGTTTGTATCTACAGAAATTTCTCAGCAGGTGTTTCGGGGCGAGACTGATATTTATTTAAACGAAGTGGAAACAACCACAGCTTATCGAGTGATTGGAAGCGGGGAAAATGGATCTTCTGGGAGTAAAAAAATTGTAGCCGATCAGGTGACAGCGATTTATTTATCGCCCCAAGACCCGGATTATTTCGCGGCTGGAGGGCATCCTGTGGCTTTGTACCGATATCGCTTGGAGTTGTCACCGGGAGAATCGAGCTAATTTATTGTGAATTATGGCAACTTTATCAGGGCGAATGGCATGGGAACGCATAACACAAGCTATCTCAACTAGGATTAATCCAAAAGCAAGCGACTTTCAAATGTGGGCTGAGTCACAACAGGGCTGGCATCCTACTCAAACACCTAATGGCCCGTTAAAATATATTGATAAAAACGGAGTAACTAGATTAACACTCAAACAGGGAACTCCAAGAGCTCCCGGAAGCAACCACCCTCATGTAGAGCTAAAAAATGCTAAAGGCAGTAGAATCGATCTACAAGGAAAGCTCGTTAACAGAAAAAGCCCAGCTAATCATACTCCTATTGATTGGGACATTTAAAAATGGAACGCTTAAACTACTGGCAATTTCCGGGATTTGAAAATATTTATCTAGAGGATAGCTATGTACTTAGCATTAATGATAAAACATCTATACAAATCCTCTTGGAAGCTGTTCTCACAGAAAATCACTCTCTCTACACTCAACCCTTACCTGAAGAACAGTATTGTTATCGGCGGATGAGCTTAAATTTTCCCTACCCTCAAACCTACGATTTGGTTCTGAACAACATCAGCCCCATTGCAGATCCAGATGGTAGCGTTGATTACGGGAATATAGACGAATTTTTTAGCGCGGATGGCAAATACTATTTAAGAGGGGAATGGGGAGAACTTACTATAGTTTCCGATCGACCCCTACTTTTTGATGTAGAAAACTACCTAATTGTCAAAAACGGCGATAATTTTATTGAAATTAATAAGGAAAAAATTAGTATTTTTGAATGGAAAAGGGAAAGAAAAGGAGTAATCACCTTAGTTTACGAAAACACTTCAGGAAGTCCTTTATCTGTTCAAATTCAGGCAGAGCAAGATCCCGAAGGCTTTGCAGCCGTTTTGGGGTATATGGGTGAAATTGAAAGAGGTTATACAACTGAGTTAACAGGAGGCGATCTGACTTTTGACAAGCTCAAGCAATATTACGCCGCTAATTTGAATCAGGAAAATGTGCAAGCGTTTTCTGTTAAATATCCCAGCTCAACGGGCGATAAATATTTGATTTCGGCAATTACTTCCTAGAATTAAGGTGAAATCTCGATCCAGGCATTGTGAAGTGAGGATTTGAGACATCTCTGCTAATTGTCTTTGTCTTCAGCAATTTTATCGAGATTAAAAAATTCTTCCAACAGTTTGAAAAACTTATCGAGGGCGTCTTTTTCATCAGCAGAGAAGAAGAGAATTATACTGTCCCATCCGTGACTTGACGTAATTTGATATCTTTCTTGTATCCACTCTTGAAATCCATCAAGTTGTTGTTGTTGTTCTGTGTCGGGCAATCCAAGTTCCGCTCTAGCCGTCTCATATCCATCTAAAAATGCGCGCAGGCGGGTAATTGAACACTTGCCCAAATACATACCAGGTCTCTGTTTGATTCTTTGCAGTAAATCAAAGAAGTATTCAGATTTAACATCTAGTTTGTTAACATTGACTTCGGCTAGCATAAAAAAGTCTCCTATTAAAAGTCTTCTTCTATTACTATAAACTGTAAATCATTAAATAGCTTACCATGAAATAGCAAGTTTGTCATCCATTGCTCTCTGTTTAGCCCGTCCGGGTGATGGTTGTCAAAAATAATTTCTATGTTGTTGATAACAATAGCGATTCCTTCGTGACGACCATTGACTGAAATAGCCTCTCCCGGTACGCTATCATCATAAATGCCACTGTTCCTGCCTCTGCCGAATCCAGTGTACAGTTTTATGCGCTTTCCAGGAATTCCTTGACTTGTCAAGTAATCTTTGAGATTGGTGGCGCACTCAACACATTTAAAGTTTTCATGGCGATCGACAATAGCCTTGATTTGCAGTATTTGCTCAGCACTAATTTAACTCATATCCCACCACAACCAACAAATTGATGACTTACGCATCGATGGCCAGAAACCGGGTTTTTTACGAAAAATATTCGCTGTAGCCCGCAGATTCGGTAAAAAACCCGGTTTCTTAGTCGCAGTGTACCCAACCTAAAAATTCACCTAAAAAAATTAGAAGGTGAAAAATTAGTTTTTCACCTTCTAACTTGCGACTTTCCGATTTCGGGTTACTGCACAAACTTCTTGAATGCCAGTGTCACGTTGTGGCCGCCAAATCCAAAGGAATTGGACAGTGCCACATCAACTTTTAGATCGCGACTTGTATGGGGAACATAATCTAAATCGCACTCAGGATCGGGATTTTCTAGATTGATTGTCGGCGGGACTTTATCGTTGGCGATCGCCATTACCGTCGCCACCGCCTCAATTCCCCCGGAACCGCCCAAAAGATGGCCTGTCATGGACTTGGTAGAACTAATTGCTACTTTGTAAGCGCTTTCTCCCAAAACCTTCTTAATTGCCTTGGTTTCCGTAGAATCGTTGGGAAGCGTGCTCGTGCCGTGAGCGTTGATATAGCTCACTCGATCCGGCGTCAAACCCGCATCCTTGAGGGCTAAAGCGATCGCCCGCGATGCACCTTCGCCCCCCGGTACTGGGGATGTCATGTGGTACGCATCGCAGGTTAAACCGTAGCCGACGATTTCTGCGTAAATTCGGGCGCCTCGTGCCAAAGCGTGTTCCATTTCTTCTAAAAGCAGAATCCCAGCACCTTCGCCGACGACAAAACCATCACGATCGCGATCGAACGGACGGCAAGCATGAGTCGGGTCATCATTGCGAGTCGAAAGCGCCCTCGCCGCAGCAAAACCCGCCACGCACAAAGGAGTTACCGCCGCTTCGGTACCGCCGCAAATCATGGCTTGGGCATAACCGCCCTGAACTAGGCGAAACGCATCGCCCACAGCGTTTGAGCCGGCAGCGCAGGCTGTCACCGTGCAAGAGTTCGGCCCCTTGGCGCCCGTTTGAATCGCCGTCAGGCCTGCGGCCATATTCGCAATCATCATCGGAATCATAAACGGGCTGCATCGATCGGGGCCGCGAGTCAGATAAATTTCTTGCTGGTCTTCTAAAACCTTCAGCCCGCCAATGCCGGTGCCAAGAATGACACCCACCTGTTCTGCGTTCAGGTCGTTAATCTCAAACTTCGCATCAGCCAGAGCTTGTTTGCTCGCTGATACCCCAAATTGAGCAAAGCGATCCATCCGCTTTGCTTCCTTGCGCTCTAAATACTCGTGAGGGTCGTAACCCTTCACCTCTCCAGCAATCCGGCAGTCGTGCCGCGACGCATCGAACAAGGTGATCGGGCCGATGCCATTCTTCCCGGCCAGCAACCCGTCCCAATATTCAGACAAGGTATTGCCGATCGGTGTAATCGCGCCGAGACCCGTGATAACAACGCGCTTACGCTCTAAATTTGTCATGATTTCAGTTTCAAAAAATTAAACACCCAGAACGCAGAACAAAAGAGGAGTTGTTAGTTTTTTAACTTCTCTCCTCTTAGGGGAAAAGACAGGTATTTTATGCTTTTGGAGCTGCAAGTTTGCTGCTGATGAAATCTACAGAAGCTTGAACCGTGGTAATTGCTTCGGCTGCTTCGTCGGGAATTTCAATATCAAACTCTTCTTCCAATGCCATTACCAGCTCTACTGTATCTAGGGAATCTGCTCCTAAATCGTTAGCAAAGTTGGCTTCGGGCTTGACTTCGGTGGGATCGACTTCTAGTTGATCGGCCACAATTTTCTTGACTCTAGCAAAAATGTCGTCTTGACTCATAACATCGTGTCCTCATTGGTTGCTGCGTATCTAATCTTATCCGAAAGGGGGATCTGCAAGAGGAAGGCTTGCCGCTTTTCTAACTGACCCTTGGTGTGGGGTGATGGGGTGATGGGGTGATGGGTGATGGGTGATGGGTGATGGGTGATGGGGTGATGGAGTGATGAATTTCCGAAGCTCTTGAGTCATCCCTCTGACTCCCTCTCTTTCTCCCCATTCCCCTCTCCCCTACGTTATGTTGCGCGATTCTGCATCACTAGGCCCTTACGGTCGAGGCCGCGGTGTAGGTCGATCGGGGCGGTAATGCAGACGAATCGATTATCCATAATTCACGCTGAATTTTCGATCGGCCTAATTGCCAGAGGCTCCTTTAATTTGGGTTTGAATTAGATGATTGATGGGCTGAATGCTTTGCCATCGGAGGATAAAGCCAGAGCTTGAACAACCGTGTTATCTGAGGCATGACGACCCAAGTCATCAACGGCATCATGATTGCAATGCTGACAAGGGTTACTAGCCAAGTAGGGAGTCCGTTTGTGATTGGTTTCAACAGAATGGGCATCAGAGAAATCATTGGATAAATACCGATCGCGCTGACGATCGCAGTTTTCCATTTTGGCGGTGGCGCAACATTCGGCATTTCAGGTAAAGCAAACCAAGCTTCTAATCCATTCACTCGCGATACTCTGGGCGTTTCTGTGAGGGCATCTGCCAGTGCAATCCAACCTTGGCAAATTGGAGAGTTTTCCCATTCCTGTAAATGAATCAGCGTGTCGAATCGCATAATTAGTTGCCATTCACCGCCTCGATTGTTGGGGTAGAGAACTTCGCCGCGTGACGACTCCACACACTAATGCTTTGCATATAGTGTGGGCTTCTCCAGACTCCGGAGAGTAGAGAGAACTTCCTTCGAGGTACTATCAGTTGTAGAACGGCCCACAACAACTTTCCCTCTACGGCGATTTATAGTCGGGAACTCGCCCAGCCCGACTCTTTTGATATTGATAGCGGCGTTGATGTCCCTATCAACCCTCATATTTTCTACCTCATCCCAATACTCTCGAATGCTGCAATCGGTGAAGATGAACTCATCACGATATGCAAGTAGTTGGGATGTGTAGGCGGGGTTCACTCCAATCACGACGGCTCCAGCTTTTGCAGCTATGTATTCCAGGATTGTGAAGAATTGCCCAAACGCGGCATCGTTCCAGGACTTGTTTAGTCCAGACTTAGCCGATTGCCCGTTCGGCAGGTACTTTCCCTGCTCATCTTGTTTTGCGCCATTGCGCTTGCTCAGCCCTTTCAGGTTGAGATTCTCGTGAAAGAATACTGTTTTACCCGTCCTCACAACCTTGTGAGCGGTTTTGAAGGCATGGTCGCGTCTAGCCCTCGCAATGCGTTGATGTTCTCTAGCTTCACGATGAGCCAACTTGCGACGGGAACGACTTCCTTTTTTCTTAGCCGCCTTGCGATGAGACACTTTAGCCAACCGCTTCTCAGACTTGCGAAACGACTTCAGAGATGGCAATTTTTCACCCTCAGAGGTCGCCAGGTAGTCATCTTCATGCAAAACTGCATCCATACCCAAAGCAGTATCCCAGTTCAGATCGACCCCATCAGATTTGATAGGCACAGTTGGATCTTCTAGTCGCAGGTTGACATACCAACTATCTGCCTTTTCGATCGGTTGCACCTGCTTCAAGATTGCGCCATCTGGAAGATCTCTGTGCATCCGCACTTTTAGCAGTCTCAGCTTAGGTATCTTGACGAACAGATATTTGCCACCTAACGAACAAGAATGCAATTCGACTCCAGCACCCTCAAACACCATGGAGCGAAATCGGTCAGCAGACTTGAAGCGAGGTTTACCACTCCGTTTGCCAGTACTGTCACCTGCAATAAATCGTTCAAACGCCTTATCAACTCGCTTACAAACCTCCTGCAACGTGTTAGCCGGAACCCGTGAGAAGTCCAACAACTCAGATGACCAACCGACCGTAACTAGATCTGTTTTGATGTCAGGCAGGTATTTTTTCTGACTGTAATAGTTGGGCTGATCCCGTAGCTCAGGCAAGTGGCAGATCAAAGGGCAAGCGTTGACATAAGAGCGATTACATTCCCACCAGTCAAACCTATCTCCTAGTTGACGGTTGTACCAATACTGGCAAGTCCGCAACCAGAGATTAAGCTCTAGCTTCTGTTCAGTTGTGGGAAGTGCTTTGTACTGGTAGGTGTATTTCATGTCATTATTGTAATTGATATTGCCTTGCGGTGCAAGCCATGAAATATGACGATTCCATCAATATTAGACTGCCAAAAACAGAGAAGAAAATTCTAGATAATTACTGTAAGCGGGTGAAGCGCAATAAAACCACTGTAAGCGGGTGAAGCGCAATAAAACCGATGTCATCCGAGAGTTTATTCGTTCATTGCCAGAGCGGTAGTTTGTTCGTCTCGTCGTCGATGTCTTTCCTGTTGGCTACGCCAATTTGGTCAGACACCACTCCTCGACTCACGCGCATTCCTCTCGCGCCAAATCAAAGATTATGGCGTGAGGCTCCTGCTGCTCTAGCTAAATAGCCCGGAAATGTACTGGCTGCTAGGGTGACACCTCGGACGGCTGCCTCAAAGTCGGCTTCAGATCCTGGTTTAACGCGACGCGCGATCGCCACGACAGCAGGTGCGGAATGTTCTTTCATAGAATGTAAATGCTAAAAGGTAAAAACGGTGCGGAGTGTTCCAGTCACGATCGTGCCATTGCTGTTTTGATTGGCTGGATGAGTAATGATTTGAATCAATGGAGTAATCCGAATATTGTTGGCTAGCGGAAAGTTGTAGAACGCTTCAATATTTGTTTGTGTTGCGTTTCCTACCTCTGTCAAAATGAAAGGCTGAACGACACCCAATCCAGCTAAATCACCTGTGACAAACAAATTCTGAAGAGAAACGCCAGCAGACCAATAACTAGGGCGAATATCCCCGATCGTCGTATCAGGATAGGAAGCGTAACCATAGCGCCCAAAGATGCCAAGCCGTGATGTGATTGCCCAATCAAAGTTTGCGCCAACAGACTGAAAATTGCTGCCAAGAACTTCTCCGCCGCTGTACTGCAAGCGGGCCGAGAAGGAGCTTGTCGGTGCATATTCTAGTTCCACAACGCCCATGTAGGGATCGCCAAACAATCCGCCTCTTGCGCCGCCTCCTGCGATCGGAAAAAGCCGAATATCTCCAGGACTGCCACCGCCAAAGAAGCTTTGATTTTCGGGCAAACTTTCTTCTGAATTACTAGCAATGTAAACTGCACGCAGCCTTAAAGCACCTTGATTCGGCTTCCAGTCGATCGCAGCGCCCGCACCTCCCGGCCTAGGTAACAGAACAAAATTGTTGATGAGGGATTGAGTCGAAAAATCTCGAAAGCTAACGTTCGCGAATCGATTTTTATCAACAAAATCACCCGCAACCATTCTTGCCCCGACAGTCACGCTGAGATCCTTAGTAGGAGCAAAAGAATAGTACAAACGAGCAAGAGATATTTGCGTTGTGCCAGGAATCGCGAAATCTAAGGTACTCCATAAATTCGGTTCTAGAAATCCAGCCGCATTATCGTTAGTTCCAGGACTCCCAGCCAGTAGGCGAAGTTTTAGTAAGTCAGTACCTTTGAAACTGGTATTTAGATCCAAACTGAGGCGGTACAAAGCGGTCGGATTCGGTCGATCGCGCGTGACGATCGCGCCTCTAGGACTAATCACTCGATCTCCACTAAATTCGCCTGCATTGATTGCAAAAATTGCTTGTCCTGATAGTTTCGTCGTCGTTGAAAATTGCTGAGATTCCAATCTGTTCGCTTCAGTTTCTAGACTATCGACTCGATCGCGTAAAGCAGTTAACTCAGTCGTAAATGCTTGCTGAAGACGTTCTACAGCCATCAAATCGTCGCGAGTTAACCCATCGATCGTGTTGATCCGTTCTAAGCAAGCATTCAGCGCTACTGCGAATTCTTGACGAGAAAGTGCTTGTTCGCCTCTAAACCGTTTTTCTGAATCACCAGCAATGCAGCCGTATTTTTCGACGAGCGATCGCACTGCTGAAAATGCCCAACTGGATGGAAGTACATCTGCAAGTCGATCGACCGATGGAATGATTTCTGGTTGCAAGTTCGTTGAATCAACAGAATCAGCGGCAGATGGAAGCACCTCTGCAAGTCGATCGACCGACGGAATGATTTCTGGCTGCAAGTTCGTTGAGTCCACAGAATCAGCGGAAGATGGAAGTACATCTGCAAGTCGATCGACCGACGGAATGATTTCTGGCTGCAAGTTCGTTGAATCCACAGAATCAGCGGCAGATGGAAGCACCTCTGCAAGTCGATCGACCGACGGAATGATTTCTGGCTGTAAGTTCGTTGAGATCGCAGAATCAGCGGAAGCTGTCTGAGCTAGGGTATAGCAGCAATCTATCCAAAGTCCCAAGCCCAAAGCCAACACTTTGTAAAGTCCTAATTGCTTCATTTCTACAGCCGATTGCCCCAGTAGCTCAGTTCCTGGTAAAGCTGCCCAACCGCTGGGCCTTCTGGCGTTTCCCAGTCTTTCATGATTTCTGAAGCAACCGATGCCCAAGACACCATAACGGCTCCTGCTTGAGTCATGCGTAGAAGCGCTGCTGTTTCATTCAACTGCGTATCAGATCCAGAAACATCTACCACGACATAAGCTTCGTAACCTGCTTCCAGTAAATCGAGTGTCAGTTGCAGCGTGCAGATATCTAGAGAAATTCCACCTAGCAGAACTTTCTTACGCCCGATCGCAGCTAATTTATCCCGAAACGTGGGTTCATCCCAAGCACTCGGTGTATGACGCTCGATCCGAATCGCACGATCGGCATGGGCAACGACTTCCGAAAAGAACTTGCCTCGAAATCCGCCTTCTTCTCCCAGCATAATTGTTGGAATATCGAAGATATTTGACAGGCGAGTAAAGGCTTCTGCATTCTTTCGGAGTAAGTCGTGATTGATAGTCTTCAGTCCTGGCAAAAATCCGTCTAGGAAGTCAACCAAAACCACAACGCAATTATCGCGAGTTAGTTTTTCACAATAGTTCATGGTAAGTCTCTTAAGTTTCCTTTGTTGCTTTCCTAGTTTTCAAGAAGCCTGTCAATCGCCGCCAATTGGCTTTTGCTACTTTCCACTGAAAAATCAGATGCACTGCAATAAAAGCGAGAAAGGTATAAGCCAGCCAAAAATGGAGCGATCGACCAAAATCGACCATTGCATCATTTTGCGGAAACAAATCTGGCAGTAGCAGCCCGAAAAATTTGACGTTGTTCGATCGAAAAGAATTAGAAAAGAAAAAACCTGCGATCGGGACTGCCCACATGAACACATACATCAATGCGTGCAATGCAAAATTTCTCCACCATTGCGGCGAGAACTTTGGCAATCGCTTCGCGTATTTCTTCCACATCACCTGAATCAGCGTCAAAATCCGCCAGGTGAGCAATGCCATTGTCAGGACACCGATCGACTTATGAAAGTCATAAAGCAATCCTCGAAACTCCGTTCTAGGCAACCGCGCCATGAAGGTGCCACCGACAAACAGAATCAGATAGCAGCCCGCCATCCACCAATGAACTGACATCAATCGTTGAAAAGCAGAATTGAGCCTTGGCTTTTTGACGGTTGCGTTTTGAAGTGAACTCATGCTGAATGCCTCTTACAGAATGCCACCATTAACTTGAATCGTTTGCCCATTAACCCATCGCGCTGCATCCGATGCCAAAAATGCAACGACATCAGCGATGTCAGCAGGTTGCCCCAATCGACCGAGCGGCGTGGATTGCACCAGATGATCTAGCGCATCCGCAGGCATGATCAATCCGTCTGTATTCGTGACTCCAGGAGCAACGAGATTAACCGTAATTCCCCGATGTCCGAGTTCTTTGGAAAGCGCAAAACTAAATTGCTCGATCGCGGCTTTACTTGCAGCATAAACGCCACCCGTTGGGATACTCTGCCGCGTTGCACCACTCGATAAACTGATGATTCGTCCACCATCGCTTAAATGTTGTGCCGCCGTTTGTAAGGCAAAGAATGTTCCTTTCGCATTCGTGTTGAAGACTTTATCAAAATCAGCTTCGGTGATGTCTGTGGTGAGCTTGTAGACTGAAACGCCTACGTTGTTCACGACGATATCAACATGACCAAAGGCGTGAATTACTTTTTTAAACAGCGATCGCGTTTCTGCAAGGTTGCTGATGTCTGATTGAATCGCAATTGCATCAACTCCAAAGGCTTTGATTGATTCAACAACAGCCTCCGCTTTGTCGCGATTGCCTGCATAGGTCAAAGCAACCGTTGCACCTTCACGCCCTAAACGTTCTGCGATCGCTTTGCCAATTCCGCGCGATCCACCTGTCACTATCGCCACTTTTCCAGTTAGAGATGACATAACATTACTCCTAAAATGCCTGCATGATACTGAGAATCACTATTATTCGTACTGATGATGGGAGCCATCGCAGAATGGCACATTGTTGGTGTGTTTGCATAGACAGAGTGCAACTTTCTTCTTCTCAGTTAGCTCAAACTTATTTGGAACAAAACCAGTTCCTTTGTGAGCGCCATTACAAAACGGTTGATTACTAGAATGTCCACAGCTACACCAGAAATAAGTTCCTGGCTCAAGTTCTAGAACGGTTGGCTTCTTATCGACAATCACAGGCTGTAACTCAGCACCCATCGTATTTTACTGAATAGAGGTTGAAACCGAACCTAAAGTAAAGCGCCGATTTATTAATAAAATCTTAAGACAATTGCTTGGTCGCTGTCTTTCCTTTTCTTGCTCTCATTTTGCTGAATCTTGCACTAATCCATAAAAAGTTACTTTTGGTCTCGATAAGCCCTAGGAGAGGTATGGAGATATTGGCGAAAGACAGTAGAGAATCTGCTTTGATGACAAAAGCCTGTGCGGTAAGCAATTTCTGCGATCGATAAATCCGTCATCTTTAACAAATGTTTCGCACGTTCTAACCGTTGACGCACAATGTAAGCATGAGGGGTTAATCCCATTGACTGTTTGAACAAACGCACGAAGTAGTATGAGCTAATTTGCACCAATTGAGCCAGGGTATCAATCGAGAGATCCTCATCTAAATGAGCATGAATATAGTCGATCGCAGTGTCTAACTTTGATTGACTCAATCCATTTACTCCTTTTTGCGTTTCTACAGCAACTGTCGAGTAGTGCCGTAATAAATGAGCCGCTAGCATTGTTGCCGCCGCGTCTGCATAAAGCGCATCAATCTCAGTGCCACTCACAACAGCAGACTTGAGAGTCAGTCCAAGTTGAAGCAGGAAAGGATCGTGCGGATGAAAAGAGGGAATGATTTCAACCAGATCGGGATCGATGCGATCGTGAGCAAAGTGGCTCACAAATTCTGGTTCAAGATACAGGTGTAAGATTTGGGCTGGATCGACAACGCGAATCGTGCGATAGAGTCCAGCAGGGTTAATACAAAACACTTCGCCTTCAGTAAAGCGATCGCTTTTGACCTGACGATCGATTACGCGCTCTAGTCGAGCAGGCGCACCTAAATTCAGACCGATAACGTGCTTTGATAATGTATGCTCAGGGCATTCAACTGACGGAAGTTGATAGTAAGAAACGTTGAGATGCTTCCATTTCAACTCGGTGCTACTCGCTTGAGGAGCATACGGGAGAATCCGAATCATCTCTTTTTCTCGAATTGGGTTAATCACTAAAGCTGAATTTTTTCCCATTAGAGTTCCCCTAAAGATAAGTCACGATCTCGATTGACGGAGTTGGTAGAAAGGGAGATAAGTTAGGCAGGAACAGGGACATCCCTTAAAAATCGCCAGACTTCATCACTTGACGTTTGTTTGTAAACAGAAAGTAGGTCAGCGCCCTTGACGGTCGAGACCACGGTGTAGGTCGATCGCAATCGGAATGCGTTGGGCTTGATGATGGCGTTCCAATTCCGCGTTTTCTTGCAGTTTGAATTGTTAGCCCATTGACTCTTCCTTCAACAACACTTGTGCCATCCACACTGACCACACCATACTCAACAACAATACAATTATTCCTAAAGGTGGCACTAGACTGAGAACCCCCATTCCTAAGCCCAGATAACATAGGGAATCGGGTAGCTGCTGGCTCTTGAGTGCAGTCCAACTCACCAACAAAAACCACAAACCATCTAGACTGATTGCCACCACTGCTAGAATACCAATCATGCTATGGAGATGGCTACCAGATAATGCTGCTTGGTCATATGTAGAAGCCTGGGAAATCGCATACAAACTGAGAGTAGCATTACCGACCAAGCACAAAACAGAGAGAAAGCCAAACCCAGTTGCAACTGAGAGCAAGGCTGAAGCGTCACGCCGTAAATAGTTTGCTAGCGCCAAAATCAGCACACTGGAAATTACCGCCGAGACTAACTTTAATCCATCCTGGATCAGCAACGGTGCAGGGTTGTGGATTGCTAAGTCTATTAATTTATTCGGATCGGCGATCGCCGAAAATCCAATTAAAAAAATTACAGTAGCCAATGTTGCCATCACCACAATGACATTGATGAATGCCGCGATGCCACCAAGTTTTTGAAGGTGAGTCATAATTAGGCTTCCTTTTACTTTGCCGATCGGTTATTGCCTAGGCCAGCGGATTTAGTAGCCTGCGTCGCTCTAATGCGATTTTCCTAAAAGCATCTTAACCAGATTAGCCCGATCGCCCCGCCACCAACCTGAAAACTGCGTCCTCATGGATAATAATTGTCTCAAACTGGGTAAGGATATGGAAGGAAGCATCCCAACTTCGTTAGCGCAGCCAACGAAGAGGATCGCCCTCCTGTCTTGTCCCTTGCCTTATGTCCCCAGCAGAAACAATTATGCTATCCCCAAATCTCAAATATGCTTACTTTCCCGGTTGTGTCGCCCAAGGGGCCGCCCGCGAACTTTACCTTTCTACCCAAGCGCTGACTCAAGCTTTGGGGATTGAACTGGTGGAACTCAAAAAAGCTTCTTGCTGCGGTTCAGGCACTTTTAAGGAAGATTCACAGTTGCTGGAAGATACTGTCAATGCCCGCAATATTGCCTTGGCTGAGCAACTAAATCTGCCTTTACTCACACATTGCAGCACTTGTCAAGGCGTAATCGGTCATGTGGACGATCGCCTCAAGGAATCCCAAAAGACCGATCGACCTTACCTCGAAAAAGTAAACGGTTTACTCGAAAAACAAGGCTGTTCGCCTTATCAAGGCAGTACGGAAGTGAAACATCTGCTGTGGGCAATAGTCGCAGATTACGGTCTGGAGGAAGTGCAGAAGCGAGTCACCCGCAAGCTTTCGGGTTTGAAGTGCGCGTCTTTTTACGGGTGCTACCTGCTGCGAGCTCAGGATAACTTGGTTTACGACGACCCGCACCAACCGGAATCGATGGAAAATGTGTTTCGGGCGATCGGGGCAACTCCGGTTTATTATCGCGGAAGGACGCAGTGTTGCGGGTGGCCTCTGGCGAGTTATGCCACTAACCAATCTTTTCAGATGGCCGGCAAACATATTGTAGATGCGCTTGACAATGGTGCTGATTGCATGGTGACTCCTTGTCCGCTTTGTCATTTAAATTTGGATTCGCGGCAGCCGGAGGTGGAAAAAGTAATCGGGCGAAAATTGGGTTTGCCCGTATTGCATTTACCGCAATTGGTGGCTTTGGCTTTGGGTGTTGAGCCAAAAAAACTAGGACTCGATCGGCATATTGTTTCAACTAAGCCCGTGTTAGAAAAATTAGGCTTTTAGTTTTTCTAAAGTTCGTAGTCAGGACTTCAGTCCTTTCTAACTCGGATAGGACTAAAGTCCTGACTACGAACCTACGATCGACTGTGAAGTTTTGTCGCTTTTTCGCGAAGTGCTTCCAAGCACTGCGGTAGACTAACCTTTAATTCTCTGTGCAGGCATAAGCGGTGGTACCTCGCCGTCAAATCTTTTAACTCGCAGAGCCCGCAAATTTTTAGTGACTCGTTGGGAGCCTTTATTCAATGTCTCATTCAGTCAAAATCTACGATACCTGCATCGGCTGCACTCAATGCGTCCGCGCTTGTCCGACTGACGTTTTGGAGATGGTACCCTGGGATGGCTGCAAAGCGGCTCAGATTGCCTCGTCTCCCCGCACAGAAGACTGTGTCGGTTGCAAACGTTGCGAAACAGCTTGTCCTACCGATTTTCTGAGCATCCGGGTTTACCTGGGAGCAGAAACCACTCGCAGTATGGGTCTAGCTTACTAAATATCGATCGAACTGTCGATCGAGTTACGGGCACAGGAGAGGGGGCGATTAAATTGCCCCCTCTCTTTTTGTCGCGGAATCTGCATTCTGCGACAGGAAGAAGGTAATACAATTTGGGATTTGGGATTTGGGATTTTCGACGATCGGCAACAAACGGACACAAGCCCCCGACGCGAGTGTCAGGATCAAAAGCAAAATATTAGATCTGAGATCTTGCACCATTCTCAATTAGCCGTAGGGGCGGGTTCGCCAGTAGCCTTAAAGGTAGCAAACAGGTTCTATAAACCCGCCCGACCCCACGAAAAATCCTCTTATTGACAAGGCGTGCAAGATCTCAGTTAGATCCTAGTTCCAGCTTCCAAATTCAAAGTTGCAAGTCAAATCTAAAATCTACAATCTAAAATCGACTGAGTATCATGGTTGGGATCTTCCCTACAGTTGCATTCTTTTTTGCAACTGGTGTAAAAATGATAAAAATTGGGTTTTATCGCGATCGCTAAGCAGGAGAATTACCTTAAATGTGCGGAATCGTTGGTTATATCGGCACGCAAGCAGCAAGCGAGATTTTGCTATCAGGATTGGAGAAACTGGAATACCGGGGTTACGATTCATCAGGCCTCGCTACCATCTCCGAAGGAAAAATTACCTGCATCCGAGCAAAAGGCAAATTGCACAACCTCCGGGAAAAGCTAGCAGAGATAGACTCTCCCGCTCCCATCGGCATCGGGCACACCCGCTGGGCAACTCACGGCAAACCAGAAGAATATAACGCTCACCCTCACCTAGATAATAGCGGGCGAATTGCCGTAGTTCAAAATGGAATTGTCGAAAATTATCGCGAGTTGCGCGAAGAATTGAAAGCCAAGGGACATAAATTTGTCTCGGATACGGATACAGAAGTTATCCCTCATTTAATAGCTGAAATTTTCCAAGAAGGAAGAAGGAAGAAGGAAGAAGGAAGAAGGAAGAAGGAAGAAGGACAAGATCCAACAGCAGAGGAAATTACTGAGTTGTCGTTTTTGGATGTGGTTTCAAAGGCGGTGAATCGGCTAGAAGGAGCTTTTGCGATCGCCACGATTTGTGCAGATTTTCCAGACGAAATAATTGTCGCCAGACAGCAAGCTCCTTTGGTGATTGGCTTTGGTGCAGGTGAATTTTTCTGTGCTTCCGACACGCCAGCGTTAATATCTCACACCCGTGCTGTTTTGTCCCTCGAAAATGGCGAATTAGCAAGACTAACTCCGATGGGAGTAGAAGTTTATAGCTTTGCAGGACAAAGGCTGAAAAAAACTCCGCGCATCCTCGGCTGGAATCCGGTTTCTGTCGAGAAACAGGGCTTCAAGCACTTCATGCACAAGGAAATTTACGAACAGCCGGCCGTAGTGCGAGCTTGTTTGGAGACTTATTTAGACAGCGATTGGCAGCCCGGAAATCCAGGCTCTCCCATCAATCTCAACTTGCCACCAGAACTTTGTGCCGATGTCGAGCAAATTTCCATTCTCGCCTGCGGAACGAGCTGGCACGCCTCGCTAATTGGCAAATATTTGTTGGAACAGTTAGCTAATATTCCCACGGCTGTGCAGTACGCTTCTGAGTACCGTTACGCGCCCGCACCGCTGACAGCAAATACTTTAATTATTGGGGTAACTCAGTCGGGAGAAACGGCGGATACGCTGGCTGCTTTGGGGATGGAACAGCAGCGTCGCGCGGCTTTTACCGATAAATTTCGATCGCGAATGTTGGGCATTACTAACAGGACTGAAAGCTCGATCGCCCACATGATGCCACACATCATCAACACCCACGCTGGTATAGAAATCGGGGTGGCGGCAACTAAAACTTTTGTCACTCAGTTGATGGCTTTCTATTTCTTAGCTTTGGATTTGGCGCACCAGCGGCAAACCATCAGCACCGAGAGATTGGCAGAAATTCTTGCGGGTTTGCGCCAGTTACCAGCCCAAATCGAGAAGTTTTTGGAGATTCAAGAACAGTATGTCGAGGAATTGTCGCACCAGTTTACAGAAACCCAAGATTTTATCTTTTTGGGGCGGGGAATTAACTTTCCGATTGCTTTGGAAGGGGCGCTGAAACTTAAGGAAATTAGTTACATTCATGCCGAAGGATATCCGGCGGGAGAGATGAAACACGGCCCGATCGCCCTTTTGGATGCTAAAGTGCCTGTAGTGGCGATCGCGATGCCCGGAAGCGTCTACGAAAAAGTCCTTTCCAACGCCCAGGAAGCCAAAGCCCGCGACGCCCGTTTAATTGGCGTTACGCCGAAGCATGGCGCGGCGGAAGCTGATATTTTTGACCACGTTTTGCCGGTGCCTTTGGTGGATGAATTGTTGTCGCCGATTGTGACAGTGATTCCGCTGCAATTGTTGGCTTATCACATTGCCGCGCGCCGAGGTTTGGATGTGGATCAGCCACGCAATTTGGCGAAGTCGGTGACGGTGGAATAATTGTTGACAGTTGACAGTTGACTGTTGACTGTTGACTGTTGTCAATTACCCGATGCCCGATTCCCGATGCCCGATGCCCGATGCCCGATGCCCGATTCCCTATTCCCTATTCCCTATTCCCGATTCCCTATTCCCGATTCCGCAAATCGCCGCCAACAACACCCAACTTATCGTATTAACCCGCAAATCAAACAGAGTTACATCTACAGTGTTAAACAGCGTACAGGCGGCGAAGGCTAATAAATAACTGAAGAAAATTAGGCGATCGGCATTTTCGACATCTTGACAAACCACCTGATTTGTGCTGGTAGATATTGAGTTTTGATTGAGAACTAAAGGATTTTCTGGTACTTCGAGAGTTGCTATTTGCTCTTGTTTAATATCCACAGCAGAAACCTGCCAATTCCCCAACAACAAAACACCCCTAGCCAAAACCCAACCAACTAAACCAAACAACAAAAGCGTTGTCGGGAATCCCGTTTCCGCAGCCAACATCAGCATCAAACTGTGAGGATGACCCAGCCATTCGTGCATTCTATCTTGATAGAGAGGCGTAAAATTTCGCAATCCCCAACCAGTCCAAGGACGCTGCTGAGCCATCGACCAAGCAAATTCCCATTGAGTAGTTCTCAAAGTAGCAGTCGGGCGATTTGGAAACATTTCATCCGTAAGTCTCGCCCAGAAAAAAGCCGGGATAATTATTCGTAAATATTGCCGCAGCGGTTCCGGGCCAAACGCCGACAAAAACACTGCACCCACCGCACTAAAAACCGCAGCTAATATTTTTTTATAACCCGCATAAAATGCAAAAGCCAAAACTGCCAAAACTGCCAATCCCCAAGCATTCCGAGAATTAGTAAAAATCAAAGCAACAGCATTTCCTACTACTGCAAAACTTAAAAATATGAATTGGGTATTGGGCATTGGGCATTGGGCATTGGGCATTGGGCATTGGGCATTGGGCATTGGGGATTGGGCATTGGGCATTGGTAATTGGTAATTGGGCAATTCTCCCCCTCTCCCCGTCTCCCCCTCTCCCCCTCTCCCCCTTTCCCCCTCTCCCTTCTTCCCTCTTCCTTCTTCCTTCTTCCTTCCTCGTTCTTCCATCCACAATCCGAGTGTTAAAATAAAAGCGATTGTTAAATAGCCGGCTAAAATATTAGCGTACATAAATACAGAAGCCATGCGGCCGGGGGGATTGCCTTTCGGTTCGAGTACCCAGCCAAAAATAGGCTGCAATTGATCGATGCCGCTCCAACCTAAAAATTGCTGTCCCAAACCTAAAATTATGACGGGAATTGCACTAATTGCTATTATCCAAGACAATTGTCGTAACTGAGCTGGAGTTTGAATTAAACTGCTAAAAGCAGCAAACAATATAAAGAATGGCCAAAAATTGCACAAGCCTAAAACAGCCTCGATACGGTTGTTGGCAAAAATCGTTGTGATGACTAGCAGCACACTCAAAATTGCGAATCCTCGATTCAGCGGGCTGCGGCAGATTTGCCGGAACTTTTGCTGACAAGTGCCGGCCAATCCCAGGAATATTCCTAAAGCTCCCAAGATTGGAATTGTCGGAAAAATTAGCATCCCGATTTGAGCGAAATTCCAAGGGATTTGCAGGCGGCGATCGGGATGTTTTTGCAGGTGAGAATTAAGATTTTTTGCTGTCTGTTTTACAGCTAATTTCCACGTTTTTTTGATATTCACCCAAACTCCCAATTCTTCAATTCTTCACTCCAAAATCCAAAATCCAAAATCGCTATGCTAGTTCCCAAACGCATTCCGATCGCGTTAAGCGAATTTGAGCCAAGGCAAAAATGGTCGGGATAATGCGCCCGTAGTTCGTAGAAATCGATCGCCAACCCAAATCTGCTAAAAACCAAGTCCACATCACCGGGCCGAGCAATGAAAACACGCTCCGTGTCGCACCGTAACGAGCCGCAGTCACGGCCATCCCCCGCCGCGCCGTCTGAATTGCGACATAATTTTGAAACTGGGTTGCTGCGGTTGCAGTCCCTGCGATCGCTACTTGTGTGGCCATTTGATAGGTAGCAAAGTGCAGCGCAAATTGATTGGCCATCAATTTCAGCAACATGGGTTTTAAAATTGAACTAACGGCTAAAGCGCTGCCACCTTTGAACAGCAAACCGAGCGGGTCTTTTTCAGCAGAAATTGGCAACGGTTCAGAAAGTTTAGCATCGACAATTGCTCGCTGTACGCGGACTGTCAGGGCTTGCTGTTCGTCTTTCGGTAAACGCTTCCAGGTGCGGCCCATTAAATGCAGAAATACTTCTGCCTCTAAGTCGGTGGTTGACAACTGTTTGGGATAAGGGATTTTGAGATAGCGGCAAACTTGAATTAGTGCTTGTCTGTAGGTTACTTGTTCGGTTCGCCCTCTCAGTACCGTCAACCCGTCGGCGGCAAGATACCGAAACCTTTGTTCTACGGCGTCTAGCCATGCTTCGCGATCGCGGCTTTGTACGTCTAGGGGTGCGGGGGTTTGCACGTAATCTAAAGGGTTAAACTTGCGACTGAACAGAAGTTCGGTTAGTTGCTGCAATTCTTCTTCTGTTGTCAATTCTAGTGCTGCTCTGAGTTCGTCCAAGATTTTGCCCTCCCGTCATACTATTTTAGATTTTAGATTTTAGATTTTAGATTGTCGCTGAGTAGCGCGCTTTTGGAACTTGCCGATCGCTACATTTTTTTAACTAATCTTACCTGTCGATTATTTTACTACCTGGCGGAGGGCGATGGCTTACGCCCCGCTACGGCTTTGGCCTTTTATGTTCGTGGTGCAGAGCATCTTTTGCCCCGCAGCCTTTATGCTGATTGGTAAATCAAAAATACCTGACAGTTTAACTATGTTCGATGTTGTGGCGATCGGTGCGGGGATGGCGGGGCTGATTTGTGCTCGACAGTTGCGTCTGGCTGGCTATTCTGTGGCGGTTGTTGAGAAATCTCGCGGCCCCGGCGGACGAGTCGCTACTCGCCGCGTACATGGCACGAGGGCCGATCACGGAGCTCGCTATTTGGAGCCGCAGGGGGATGCGGTGCAGGCGTTAATTGATGTTTTGGTCGATCGCCAGATCCTGAAACTTTGGACGGATAGCGTGGGAGAATTTCGAGAAGGAGAAATATCTTCGATTCCCAGTTCTTGTTATGTCGCACCGGCTGGGATGAATGCTGTCGGTAAGTATATCGCAGAGGGTTTAGACATTTGGTACGGCCGCCGAGTCAAAGCGATTTCTCGTACTGAGAGTGAAATGTGGCATCTTTCTCTGGAAGTTACCGACGACAATTTAGATCTACCTCAAGAATTGATTGCTAAGGCTGTGGTGGTGGCAATTCCTGCTCCTCAAGCTTTAATGTTTTTGGATACAGAACTTGGTTTTTCCTCTGATTTTATTGACAAATTGCGCTCTGTAGAATACGACGCTTGCATTACAGTTATGGCTGGCTATTCTGCGGAACGAAATTCTGATTTGAGCAATCTAAATCCGCAGTGGAAATCGGTTTCTTTTCCCGATGATTCTGATTTAAGTTGGATTGGGCTCGACAGCAGCAAGCGGCTCGACGATCCGCAACAGCCTGTGTTTGTGGTTCACAGCAGCGCCAATTTTGCCGATCGCTTTTTAGAAGCTACTGATTTGAATATTATCGGTCAAGAATTGCTCGATCGCGCTTCTGAACATTTAATCCCTTGGCTGAAAGAGCCGGAATGGCTCCAGGTTCACCGCTGGCGCTATGCTTTTTGTCGCAATCCTTTGCCTGTTTCTTGTTTGCCTGCTGCGGGGACTTTGCCCTTGGTTTGTGCGGGAGATTTGTGCGGGGAAGGTCAAATAGAAGCTGCTTTGCGATCGGGCTTAGCGGCGGCTAATTGGGTGAATTCTCAGTTGCAAAATTTGCCGTTAGATTCCAGTCTAAATTGGTAATATCCTCAGCCCGATCGCCCTTTATCCCAAACGCTGCACCTCCTCCACCGACAGCGAAAGCGCCTGAGCGACTTGTTCGACAGTCAAACCCATTGCCAGCAGTTGCGGAATCGCATCTTGTTGTGTTTGCTGTGCGCGATCGGCCCGTTGACTCTCAGCTTCCGCCCGCTGGCTTTCAGCTTCCGCCCGCTGGCTTTCAGCTTCCGCCCGCTGACTCTCAGCTTCCGCCCGCTGGCGTTCCTGTTCGGTATGGAGGCGTTCGAGTCGAGCTTGCTCGCTTCCGGTGAGCAACAAATTTCCCTGGTTATCCCACCAGCGCAACCACCGCTGTGTCTGATTTTGATAGCTGCCTTCCCATAGGCCTAATTCTATGCCCATACGGTCGATCGGGTAATGTCCGCGATCGTTCGGTTCCAATCGGCAATAGCAACCATTCACCCAGTTGTAGACTTCCAGTTGGCTGGTTTTAATTACATAAATGGCGTAGTAGGGAATGCGGATAATCTGTTCGTATACCCAAAACTTCCCTGGTTTCTGAGTAGTGCCTTCTGGCAAACGGGATAAAGGCGTGTTGTCACGTTCTTCAGAACCATTTCCGCTGGCAAACTCGATCGCAATTATTGGCACCATATACTCGCGCCAAATCACGTAAGAGCGACGAATTTCGCCGTCCACGAGGGGCCCAACGTTGGGGACGTAGAACCAGTCAGGCGCTTCGGCACCCTTTTCTGGTGGGTCGGTTTCGCGCCAGTAGATGCCACAATCTTGCCCGATCGCATATTGTCCGTCGGGGTGAAGCCTTTGCAGTGTGATTTCTAGGGAGTCTGTGAGCAAGATGCTTTGGGGATGCTCTTGGAAATTTTTCACAAAAGTGCCATCAGATTCGGGGAGTTGCGTGTGATCCGGGAAGGCGGGGGGTAAGCCTGTCGTACTGAGACTTTGGGTCATGACTGGTACGCGATCGACCTAGCGATCGGACTGATGCTCTATTACCACAGCATAGCGATTGTCGATCGATTTGTGCAGAGGAAGAAGGCAATTAAAGCAATGATTTTAGCAAAAGAACATCCGGTGGAACCGGGCGTGGTTGCTACTTCTTCGTTATTCATTCAGCTATTGCTCTAAAAAATAGATCGAATGATATCAAATCCGCTCTTCATCGGAATCATATAAACGGAGGATACCGCGAGTGCCTTAGTCCCTACAATTAATCGCGGTAGGGAAACGGCATCTTGAGTGTCCTCTATATCATTCCGGCGCAGCCGGAATTGATATGACTTACAAAAACCTGGGAAATGGTGTAAATTGCCACTTTCCCCATTTGTTATTTCTGTGCTGTTTCCTGCTTCTTTAAAGCTTGTTCTTGCATCTGCAATAACTCTGGAACTGTTACAAATTTGTACCCTTCCTTTCTCAGTTTAGCAATAATATCCGGCAAAGCTTGTACAGTTCTCGATCGATTGCCACCGCCGTCGTGCATCAACACAATGCCGCCAGAATTTGCCTGCCGCATCACGTTGTCCATCAACGATTGCGTCGCAGTCCGCCAATCTAAAGAATCAGCAGACCACATGATAACTGCATAATTTTTCTTCTGTGCGTAGGCTGCCAAGCCATTGTTTAAAATGCCTCCTGGTGGCCGAAACAGTGATGTTTTTACCCCGGTTACTTCCTCAATTAATGATGACGTGCGATCGATCTCGCGAGCCGCACCGTCTTCGTTATATTTAATGTATTGGTGGTTCCAAGTGTGGTTGCCGATCGCGTGACCGGCTGACGCAACTTGTTTGCCAAGTTCGGGATATGTTTGCAGGTATCTTCCTACCCAAAAAAATGTAGCCTTAATATTGTTTTTCTTGAGAATCTCTAGGATTTGTCTAGTAGTTGTCGGCCAGGGCCCGTCGTCAAATGTTAGGGCGATCGCCTTGTGCTGCTGGTCCAGTTTTGCCTGACGCAGCATGGTACCTTTAAACTGGGATGGTAGGGATGATTGAAAACGAGTTTCCTGCTGTTGAGCTAGAGCTTTTTGGGAAACTTCTACTCGATGGGCGATCGCTCCTGCGATCCCACTAACATTAGATATCAGTTTTGGTTCTGGCGAGGATACTGCCAAGACTTGTGGCTGCATCGGTGGCGCTGGTTGATTGGCCCGCAAGTTCATTGGTAACGTCACACCCAGCAAAAAACTTCCTGCGGCGGCCAGAAAAGCAACGATTAATTTTTTTTGCCGCCTCAAAAGCCGTTTCATATTTGTCACGTCATTATCTCCTTCACACCTTGGAAAATTAATTCTAGATTTTATTTTGATATCAAGTTAATCCACTCAGGACGATCGTATTAAATGCGATTGTCCATAGAAATGTTACTGCAAATGACCGATCGCGGGGAAGTCCGGCAGGATTAACAAGTTTAAGAATTTTCACCGAGAGTTCCCCTAACCGATCAAAACGGGGAATAGTGGCAATCTTCCGGAAGGTAGTTAAATCCCGTTAATTGCACGTTCTATTCTATATAGTTAGGGGCTCAGACCCAAAAAGCCGGGCCGCTAACTGACACTACGGGCCGATCGCCCGCCCCAGCGTCTTCAAATTAACTTTTAGGGCCGATTCTTTCTTGATACAAGCCGACAATCCGATCGATAACTTCGTCAACAGTCAGATTATCTGTTTGAATTTCCACAGCATCAGCAGCTTTCCGTAAAGGTGCTATCAGGCGAGTGCTGTCCTTGGAGTCCCGCAGAGCGATGTCTTGTTCTAACTGGGCCAAACTAATATTAGCCCGATCGGCGTCTTTAAGTTCTAACATCCGCCGGCGCGATCGCTCTTGTACCGAAGCCGTCAAATAAATCTTCAATTCCGCATCGGGAAAAACATTAGTTCCTATATCGCGGCCTTCTGCCACAATCCCACCTTTTGTACCGCAGCGCCGCTGTTCATCTACTAGAAACTGGCGCACAGCGGGAATTGCCGCCATTTCCGAGACGCGAGATGTCACTTCCAAACTGCGAATTGCCTCGGTTATGTCTTCGCCGTTAATCTTCAGCATGAAAGATGCGGGATCGAGATTGTATTCCAAATAGCTGTAACTAATTAATTCGGCGATCGCACATTCGTCGGACATCGGCGTGTTTGTTTTCAAAGCCAGCCAAGTCAGCGCCCGGTACATCGCGCCGGTATCGAGATAAAACAAGCCCAAAGCTTTTGCTGCTTGGCGAGTTACCGTAGATTTGCCAGCCCCCGCCGGGCCATCGATCGCCACAATTGGCCTGCGGTTCCTGAGAATTATATTATCAATCAAGCGAGTAGAGCCAACTCTGGCTGCTACGGCTAAAAGTCCCGCTGTTTCCACCACCTCCAACGGCATCAGAGTGTCGGGATCGACGAGTTCGGCATATTCGAGCTTAACTTCGGGTTCTCCAGCGACTTCGGCGCGCGCGGCAGCGAGTGTGGCGGCCCAGGTGCGGTCGCCTGAAGCAAAAGTTTTTGAGGCTTGTTGCAGCGCGCGGTAGAGGGCGCAGGCTTGCTGTTTTTGCTCTGTTGTTAAATACTGATTTCGAGAACTCATTGCTAGTCCAGACTCTTCGCGGACGATCGGGCAAGCAACAATCTCTACAGGCAAGTTAAAATCCCAGGCGAGCTTGCGGATAATTGCTAGCTGCTGGGCGTCTTTCTGACCAAAATAAGCTTTTGTCGGCTGCACCAAACTCAAAAGTTTGGTAACAATTGTCGCGACGCCCTGAAAATGACCGGGCCGAGACTTGCCGCACAACACCGATGTCATCGCGGGTGGCGGCACTACTTGAGTTAAGGATGAAAGTTGATTTTGTGTTTGGGCGGTTTTGTCGGTTGCTGTGCGATCGCCCCCTGGGTTCCCAAACATTTCTGTTGCTGGGGGAGCAAAAATGGCATCAACGCCAGCTTGTTCGCACAGCAGCCGGTCTCGATCCAAATTCCGGGGATAATCTTGAAAATCTTCTGTCGGCCCAAATTGCAGCGGGTTGACAAAAATGCTGACTAGGACGATCGCATTGTCTTGTCTTGCCCGCTGGATCAAGCTGAGATGTCCGGCGTGCAAAGCTCCCATCGTCGGCACCAAACCGACTGTCACGTGAGGTGCAGCAGACTTTTGTGAATTTAAGTAGCAGCGAAGTGCTGCAATGCTAGTAAACAGTTGCACCGATACAATCTCCTGAAGGCATTCGGCAGAATGCAGAATTTATTTGTCTGAATTTGTTCGATCGGACATCTGGCACCAATGTTAGCAACTTGCCTCGCGTGCGAGTTCCACAACAAATAAACTATGGTGGGGCGCGAGACTATGGCGACGAGTGCAAGATGTCAGATACTTCAAGCCCGGACAAGTTTTATTCTAGTTTCTGCTTTCTACAGTTCGGATAACTTTTGTATTCTGCCTTACCAGAAAGAATTGGTTTAAAGCCGCAACCCTTGTAGGGAGAAATTAAAAGCAGACTATTCATTAGACTTCTTGCATAAGTCTTTGAGCGATCCTTCAACCGCAGATGTCAGACAGATAAACACAGATAAACGCAGATGATTTCAGGGTGTTTTCCGATTCGCCCTCAAGCTGTCAACTGTCAACTGTCAACTGTCAACTGTCAACTGTCAACTGTCAACTGTCAACTGTCAACTGTCAACTGTCAACTGTCAACTGTTGTTTACTTTTTCGGTTCGATTACTTGGATTTCCACTCTCGCAACGCCGCTGCTCATCATTCCGAGCACGTTGGCTGCGCCGGCCGACAAGTCAATCAGCCGATCGCCCACGTAGGGGCCGCGATCGTTAATCCGAACGACGACGGAGCGGCCGTTGTCAAGATTTCGCACCATGACTAGAGTGCCGAAGGGCAAGTGGCGGTGTGCAGCAGTCAAGGCATTTTGGTTAAAACGCTCGCCGCTGGCGCTGAGGTTGCCATCAAATCCGGGGCCGTACCAGGAAGCCAAGCCGCTGAGCCGCACTTGAAGTGGGCCCAAAGATAGCACGGGGGCTTCTGGTTCGGGTTGGGGTTGGCCTGCGACTGCTTCCAAGGGTGGGGCGTTGCCCAGGAGTCGGCGGAGGCGATTGGTTACTTGCAGAGCATCTCGGCTGAAGTTGCTCGTGGTGTCGGGGAGGATGTTTTGAGCGTTGATGCTTACCAAATCCTCGCCGTTTGCCTGGATTATGTAGCGATCGCCTTTTTCCCACTTAACGGTAATGCTGTTGGGATCGATGTTGTTGCGGTTTAGCTGGTTGAGTCTTGCTGCTAAGCTAGATGCCCGCCACATTGGATCTGGTTCTTGATTGGTGGAATTGCTGGCAGTGTTTCCGGCTTTGGGATTTTCTTTTGTGCCGGCTACTTTTGACTGACTGCTACCACTGGCTTTGCGATCGCCAGTTTCTCCAATTTTGGTGTTGGTTTCCTGGCTTGGGTTCAGAAAGGTGATGACTGGAATGTTTCGCACGTAGACTGTCACTGCTTGTCGCCCCTCCAAGTCGTGGGGCTGAATTTTGACGATCGAGTCTTGGTCAATGTCAGCTCTTGCTTGGTACTGATACTGTCCAACTTTTTGTGCTTCGGCCCGAGTTGCGTTTAACTGCGGGGACGGTTGGGTGGCAATTACTTGCTGCTTGGAGCCCTGAGAGTCTGGCTTCAGAGCGTCTGTCGCTTGTGCGTGACAAGAAGAGGCCGTTCCTACCACAGGAACTAACAGGACAGCGAGTAAACCACCAACAAATTTTTCCTTCATACGTCCATTTTTGTGAAGAGCCATTGCCAACCGAGATTGGAGGATTGGCCATTTGGCGGCAGGCGTCAAGGATTTTTCTCGATCCCTTCGCTATTCCCCCGTGAGTCAAAGCAAAGTATCCGGGTGCGTTTTTGCTGTAATGCTTCAGCGAAAAAAAAAATTTGGCTGAAACTTCCCCGATCTTTGACAACTCAATACTCGATCTGCAATTTGTGTTTTGGTAACGAACTGCAACAGACTACCACAAACTTTTGCGCTTGGGGATCGCTGTTTCGATACATTTGAGCAATATTGCTCAAATTTTCTCAGAACTCTGTCTAATAAAGTCCTTTAATTGCAGTGGTTACAGCCATTTTCAGAATTCCAGAAATTTTTACAAAAATTTACAAAAAATTCGTGTATTTTATGGCTGCCGAAGGATTAGCCTGAAAAAATCTGTTTGTCAAGTATTAAATGTTGAGTTCGCCCCCAAATGGATACTTGCTGCGATCGCAAAATTTTATACTTCTGTTCGAGATCCCAGCTCCAGAGCTCGTTCAACCTTGGCGCTTACCTGGAAGCCTAAAATCCGCAATCGGCAATCCCCAATCCGCAATCGGCAATCCTCAATCCGCAATCGGCAATCCCCAATCCTCAATCCAAAATCCAAAATCCGCAATCCAAAATCCAAAATCCAAAATCCGCAATCCAAAATCCAAAATCCGCAATGCCCAATGCCCAATGCCCAATGCCCAATGCCCAATTCTCAATCCAAAATCCAAAATCCAAAATCCAAAATCCAAAATCGGCTGACTCTTGGGAATAAACTAAAACTTACAAATGGATTTGGGGGACTTATGGATTATCGAGCAGCAGGTGTGGATGTTGAGGCGGGCAGAGCTTTTGTCGATCGCATCAAAAATACAGTCAAAAGCACCCACCGATCGGGAGTTTTGGGCGGATTCGGCGGATTTAGCGGGTTTTTCAGCGTCCCCGAGGGATTAAAAGAGCCCGTCATGGTTTCGGGCACTGACGGCGTGGGAACTAAGTTGAAATTGGCCCACGATCTCGATCGGCACGACACGGTAGGTATCGACTTGGTGGCGATGTGCGTCAACGACGTACTGACATCCGGCGCCGAGCCCCTCTTTTTTCTCGATTATTTAGCGACAGGAAAGTTAAATTCCGAACAATTAGCTGGGGTGGTGACAGGAATTGCTGACGGTTGCAAACAAGCGGGCTGTGCTTTGCTCGGAGGGGAAACCGCAGAAATGCCAGGTTTTTACCAAGCCGGCGAGTACGATTTGGCTGGTTTTTGCGTGGGAATTGTCGAAAAGAGCAAATTGCTTGACGCTTCCCAGGTACGGGTGGGAGATGTGGCTGTCGGGCTCGCTAGTTCCGGCGTGCACAGCAACGGTTTTAGTTTGGTGAGAAAAATTGCTGGGGATTTGGGTTTTGATTGGAATTCCCAACCGGAAAAGTTGGGCGGCCAAAGTTTAGGAGAAGTGCTGCTGACTCCGACTACAATTTATGTGAAACCAGTCCTCGAAGCCATTAAGAGCGGTTTAGAAATTCACGGTATGGCTCACATTACAGGTGGCGGTTTGCCGGAAAATTTGCCCCGCTGTTTGGGAGCTAATCAATCTGTAAAAATTGACAGTAATAGCTGGCCGAGTTTGCCAATTTTTGACTGGATTGCTGAGGCTGGCTCTGTGGCGACTGCCGATATGTTCAATACTTTTAATATGGGTATTGGCTTTGTGCTGTTGGTCGATCGCCGGGAAGTTGAGCAGGCTGTGAAGTGGTTTGAGTCTCAGGGAATTGGTGCGTTTGCGATCGGCGAAGTTATTGACGGTAACGGGGAATTGGTAATGGGCGTCGATTAATTTTAGTTGCGTGAATTAAAAAAAATCGCCCTTTTTTTTCGGGTTAAATGCTTGACTTCTGGCCGCAAAGAAAGTACAATTGAATAATGGAAATAGTGGCAATTTTAAAATTAAAGTTACCACTCCCATTATTTAAAATATACCACAGTAATTCTAGCCTAGTCAATAGGTAATACTTCTTTTTTAAGGCAAATTTTTTTAACAAGATTTATCGCATTAACTCTCATTATAATCAAGACAACCTAAAGGAGGTAATACTATGTTGACAAGCGATCTCAATGCTCTACTTGACCAACAAGCACTCCAACGCCAAGATTCCGAATGCCGCTATATTACCGATCGCATTAACTGGGAACAATACGAAACCTTACTCACCAGAAATGGGGATAGTTTGGCATATCGAGTCACATATTTAGATGGAGTCTTAGAAATTATCTCACCTTCCCGTCGCCATGAAAACAGAAAAACGCGGATTGGAGATCTTTTAGAAATCTACTTTTTAGAAGCAGATATCGACTATTTTCCCTTTGGTTCTACAACCCTGCGGCAAGAGGAAAAAAGAGGTGGGACGGAACCCGATGAAGCTTACTGCATTGGTACAGACAAAGAATTTCCCGATTTGGCAATTGAGGTTGTTGTTACCAGTGGTGGTCTGAATAAACTGGAAGTTTACAGAAGGTTAAATGTTAAAGAGGTTTGGTTTTGGCAAAATGAACGTTTTAGCCTCTACTACCTGCGAGAAGAGATTCCAGTTCAATTTGTCCAAACCTGCGGTTATGAGCAAATCTATCGGAGCGAAATTCTTCCTAATTTAGATATAGAATTATTGGCGGAATATGTCCGATATCCGAATTCCCTCGCAGCAGTTAAGGAATTTCGACAACGACTGATTTCTGGTTAAAACCAGAATAGATGCCGATCGAATGTAGCTATGACTCTTGATCAGCATAAGCTTGACGGCATACTCAAATTACTGCAAAAACCTTTTGTGCTAAAATTAAAGAGCTTAAACATTACTGATTAAGAGCCTTTAACTAAGATGTCTAAGGAATCAGTCATCACAGAACATATCGAAATTACGCCTGGGGTACTTGGTGGTAAGCCACGCATTGCCGGTCATCGAATTGCTGTAGCACACATCGCCGAAATGTATCTGAAAATGGGGATGTCTATAGAAGAAATCGCGGGCAAGTATGACTTACCACTTGCCTCAGTTCATGCTGCAATGACATACTATTACGATCGTAGAGAAGAAATCGATCGTCACACTGCTGAAAGTCGAGCTATGGTGGAAGAATTAAAGCGCAAGAGTCCACCATCTCCGTTACAAGAAAAATTGAGGACAATTAGAGGTGAGTGAGCAAATTCGTTTTCATTTAGACGAACATATTGACTCTAATATTGCGCGCGGTTTGCGTCGTTACGGCATAGATATTACAACAACAGTTGATGCAGGATTGCGTACAAAAAGCGATGAGTCACACCTGGAATTTATTCGCTTTGAGCAGCGCGTGATAGTAACTCACGATGACGATTTTTTAATTATGGCAAGCGATACCACAGATTATCCGGGTATTGTCTATTGTCCTTCTAATTCTCGTTCTGTGGGCGAGATTATCCGTAGTTTGATTTTAATTTATGAAGTGTATGCACCTGAAGAAATGATCGGGAGGATTGAATATATTTGACATGATTGTAAGGCGATCGCACTTTTTGTTGTTTGGGGGAAAAGGGCGATCGCACTTTTGACAATTTGGGACATAACAGATAACTCATCTTCTACCCTATTTTTTTCATTTTGTGTTTCTTGATGCTATTGACTTCGCATTCTTCATTGCCAGAGCTAAATATTTATCAATTTGCTCAAACCGAGAAGAATTTAATAGTATATTTTCTGAGATAACTTCCTCGCTGTCATAGATAATTTCTAAATGTGCTGGCTTAGAAGAAGAATAGATAGGATATTGATAACGAACGTTAAGTTCACCATTATCTAAAGGTATTAACCACCTCCAATATATAGCTCCATCCCTTTTGGCTTCGAGTGTCTGTGCCGCAGGAAAGTTATTCAAAATCCATCCTCTATCTTCACTCCGTATTTTTTGCATAAAATCTGTGGCTACCTCCATCTGAGGTCTATGTTCAGAAGCACCTCTATAGAAATTTGCTTGACTTCTACGATGAGCAGGGGGAACGCATCTTATTGAAGACTGTTCGCCAGTGGTGAGTATATTTTGACATAAATTCACCATGCTTAGAAGCTACAGAGACGCTTTATAATGAC
>NZ_JAEQCE010000052.1:0-58826 GCF_020738665.1 Microcoleus sp. PH2017_08_TRC_O_A | reverse complement strand
GCCAAAAAGAATGACCACTTTTGAGGTGCCAAGGTTTTCTTTTGTATGCTGAGTCCACGTTTGTCCAATTAATTGGCGATTAGAGGCGTAGCGATCGCAACATCAAAGCGTCAAACCCCAGCCCGATCGTTTTGATAGAAACCTATAGGAGAAAAAAAGAGTGAAACTCGCAGTTTACGGAAAAGGTGGAATTGGCAAATCGACAACAAGCTGCAACATCTCCGTTGCCCTAGCCAAACGCGGCAAGAAAGTTTTGCAAATCGGTTGCGATCCAAAGCACGACAGCACATTTACCCTCACGGGCTTCTTGATCCCCACAATTATTGACACCCTTCAGGAAAAGGACTATCACTACGAAGACGTTTGGCCCGAAGATGTCATCTACAAAGGCTACGGCGGCGTTGACTGCGTAGAAGCAGGCGGCCCGCCCGCAGGAGCTGGTTGCGGCGGCTACGTAGTCGGAGAGACCGTTAAACTGCTCAAAGAACTCAACGCCTTTGAGGAATACGACATCATCCTGTTCGACGTACTCGGCGACGTAGTGTGCGGCGGTTTTGCTGCCCCATTGAACTACGCCGACTACTGCATGATTGTGACCGACAACGGATTCGACGCATTATTTGCAGCCAACCGCATCGCCGCCTCAGTTCGCGAAAAAGCCCGCACTCACCCGTTGCGCCTCGCCGGTCTAATTGGCAACCGCACCTCCAAGCGCGATTTGATCGACAAGTACATCGACACTGTACCCATGCCAGTGCTCGAAGTCCTGCCGCTAATTGAAGACATCCGCGTTTCTCGCGTCAAAGGCAAGACTTTGTTTGAGATGGCCGAGAGCGATCCCTCCCTCAACTACGTCTGCGATTACTACCTCAACATCGCCGACCAAATTTTGGCAATGCCCGAAGGAGTAGTGCCCAACGACACGCCCGATCGCGAATTATTCTCCTTGTTGTCAGATTTTTATCTAAATCCTGTGCAACCAGTGGTCAAGAAGGAGGAAGATGAGCTAGACCTGATGATGGTTTAATAGGTCTAGCGATCAGGATGAGGATAAAGAGGTTATGGCTTTTTTTGATACTTTTTCAGTTGCTCTCAAACAGAAGTGGTTGGACTACTACCAGGCAAATCGGACTTGGCTGCTCCTGCACATGACGGCTGACAACACGGTCGCCACACCCGACGGCGGGAAAAGGCCTGTTTCTTACCTCATCCTGGGAATTGCGGCTGCCCTGGAGCCGGAACTCCAGCAATTAATGCTGCCCTTCTCAAAACTCAAGCCGGATGCAGACAGCCTGATCGAAGTCTTGGGTCTAAATTTTGACCCGGATCTAGCACTGGGTATGCCTTCAAGTACCGTGCCACAGGTAGCCGGTCAACCTCCAACTGCAACTGCTGCACCCGCAGCCGCTCCAACTGCAACTGCTGCACCCGCAGCCACTCCAACTGCAACTGCTGCACCCGCAGCCGCTCCAACTGCAACTGCTGCACCCGCAGCCGCTCCAACTGCAACTGCTGCACCCGCAGCCGCTCCAACTGCTGATGCCAAATCTAATAAATTAGGCGGTGCGGCGTTAACAGCAGCCGGAGTAGTCGCCGGAGTCGCCGGAGTCGCTGGTCTGGCTGCTGCTGTTAACGCACTGAGACCGGATGAGGAAGAAGCAGTCTCTGACTTCGACATGGACGAGGACGAAGCAGAATCTATCTCCGACTTCGACATGGACGAGGACGAGGCAGAATCTATCTCTGACTTCGACATGGACGAGGATGAGGAAGAATCTGTCTCCGACTTCGACATGGACGAGGATGAGGAAGAAGAAGCCTCGGCTTTGGACGGTCTCGCTCTCGGGGACGATGAGGAAGACTCCATATCAGACTTTGATATGAGCGAGGATGAGGAAGACGGCATATCTGGCTTCGATATGGGCGAGGATGAGGAAGACGCCATATCAGACTTCGATATGGGCGATGACGAGGAAGATGAAGCCTCAGCTTTGGGCGGTCTCGACCTCGACGATGAGGAAGATGAAGCCTCAGCTTTGGGCGGTCTCGACCTCGATGATGAGGAAGATGAAGCCTCAGCTTTGGGCGGTCTCGACCTCGACGATGAGGAAGATGAAGGCTCGGCTTTGGGCGGTCTCGACCTCGATGACGAGGAAGATGAAGCCTCAGAATTTGGGACTTTGACCTCTGGGGATCTCGAAGCGGGGATATCCGATCCGTTTGGGGAAGAAGATGCAGAGTTTGTCGCCGAAGCAATACCCGATCCGTTTGGGGCTACGACCTCAGATGACCTAGATATGGATCTGGGCGACTTGGACGAAGATGGTCTTGACGATTTCTCTGTATCTGATGACGATGACCTCGACGAACTCGGACTAGACGATTTGGGGGAAGCAACTACCGGAGATCCTGATGAAGATGATTTAGATGCTCTAGGTCTCGGTGATTTGGATTCTGATGATGAGGATGAAGAGATTTCGGGCTTTTTGTCGGATTTTAAGTAAGGTTGTTGCGATCGCCAAAGTCTATCCTAGTCGGGAGTTTTCCCGCCTATTTGTGAGTTGTGAGTTGCGAGTTGTTAAATTTTAATTGTTAAATTTTAATTGACTCAAACTCACAACCACCAAAATGGTTTTTAGCTTAGCGAGTTGAAAAACACTAAATCCCTGCTGTGAGGGATTACAAGCCCTCGCGCAGAATTTTTGAGCTGGAATTTTAGATGCTGCTGCTGCGAAAATATTCAGTTTGCTGCATCTATTTTTCACAGGAATTACGCCAAAACCAGGTATTTCTATTATTGTTCTGCGATCGCGCGATCGCCAAATACAGCTATTTCCTCGCTAGCCTAGCCTGGGAAAGTTCAAGACGAAAAACAATTTAAATGGAGAACATTTGAAATATGACTGCAATTACGACTACTGAGCCAGAAGCTTTAAACTTTGAATGCGAAACTGGTAATTATCACACATTTTGTCCGATTAGCTGCGTAGCTTGGCTTTATCAAAAAATTGAAGATAGCTTTTTCCTAGTCATCGGTACCAAAACTTGCGGCTACTTCTTGCAAAACGCCATGGGCGTGATGATTTTTGCCGAACCGCGCTATGCGATGGCTGAGTTGGAAGAAGGCGACATTTCCGCTCAATTAAACGATTTTGATGAGTTGAAGCGGCTGTGCTTGCAAATTAAGCGCGATCGTAACCCCAGCGTAATTGTTTGGATCGGTACTTGCACCACCGAAATCATCAAAATGGACTTAGAAGGCTTGGCGCCGAAGCTGGAAGCCGAAATTGGCATTCCCATCGTCACAGCCCGCGCTAACGGCTTGGATTACGCCTTTACTCAAGGTGAAGATACAGTTTTGGCGGCGATGGCTGCTAAATGCCCTGAGAAAGCGCCAGTGATGGAATCTCAAAAAGTAGAACGCAATGCTATTTCTCAACTGCTGAATTTCGGCAAGAAAAAAGAGGAAGTTGCAGCAGAAGAATCGGAATATGTCAAGCACACACCGCTGGTACTTTTCGGTTCCTTGCCCGACCCGGTTGTGACTCAGCTAACCTTAGAATTGAAGAAGCAAGGCATCAAAGTTTCTGGTTGGCTTCCTTCCAAACGCTACACTGAATTGCCAGTTCTGGAAGAAGGTTATTATGTATCTGGCATGAATCCGTTCTTGTCCCGTACCGCTTCGACGTTGATGCGCCGTCGTAAGTGTAAGCTAATTGGTGCTCCATTCCCGATCGGGCCAGACGGAACTCGCGCTTGGATTGAAAAGATTTGCTCTGTACTCAACATTGAACCAAAAGGTTTAGACGAACGGGAAGCACAAATCTGGGCTGGTTTAGAAGATTATCTGCAAATCATTCGCGGCAAATCAGTCTTCTTCATGGGCGACAACTTGCTAGAAATTTCTTTAGCAAGATTCTTGATTCGCTGTGGCATGACTTGCCCAGAAATCGGCATTCCTTACATGGACAAACGCTATCAAGCAGCCGAATTAGCTTTGTTAGAAAAGACTTGTCACGAGATGGGAGTTCCTAATCCTCGGATTGTCGAAAAACCAGACAATTACAATCAGCTACAGCGGATTTACGCGCAGAATATCGACTTGGTGATTACCGGTATGGCCCACGCTAATCCTTTGGAAGCGCGGGGAATTAATACTAAGTGGTCAGTTGAGTTTACTTTCGCTCAGATTCACGGCTTTGGGAATGCGCGGGATATTTTGGAGTTGGTGACTCGTCCGCTGCGCCGGAATAATTCGCTGAAGGATTTGGGTTGGGGTGATTTGGTGAAGAAAGAAGCGAAGGTTTAGTCGTTTTTAGGGTTGAATTCAAAACCCGGTTTCTCCAAGAAACCGGGTTTTTCTGTCTTGAACCTACTTCTCTACAAGCCTCACTTTTTCATTGACGATCGATCGCCAGATCGCACCTTTTTTGATGTTTATCCACTCAAAGCCTTGCAGAGTAAGCTTTTAAGATTTTTTGTCATCGGTTAGGTTGAACCTATTTTCCAGCCTCCCCGTTAAATTAGTACGATCGCCCGTCTGTTGCTGCGAGGTGGGGGATTGGGTGCGCGATCGAGTACCACTGATGCCCTTCCTCATCTCCGAGTGTGGGCTATACCCAATCTTGGGAACCTCCATTCTGACATTTACTACTTTTGGGCGCAGTAATACTTGACATTGTCAGAAAAATGAGCTAACTTGATCATACAAGCAAACTCCGAGCCTTGGAGGTTCCACCATGCCCGACGGAGATATCGTTCACAGTCAGCTTTCGTGGTTTTACCAGAATCCGTATAAGTTGCTTTGTGAAGGAAAAGATAACAACAGTGAATATGCTTGGGTTGTGAAGGGTGCTGTGATACGGGACATCAAGAAAAACTACGGTATTGGGATCGCATACGCCAAGCAAATCGGGGAGATGTTCAGACAGGCGATGGAAAATGCAGACCAGAATAGCTCTGTGAATTGGGCTGCTTTAAGCATGGAGATCGATCGACAGGTAGGACAAGCGAAAGTTAAGCATCATGTCCAAGAACTACTGCGTCGTGCTGGTAAGGGAATCCTACATGAATTTCGCTATCACCATGCAGCAGAAACTAGCAATTTGCCGGAAGCTGTTGTAGAGCGATTCTTCCAGGAAGTGTACAAGGCAAAATTTGAGCAACGCATTCCCCTGACGCCTAATCACCATGCTGATGTTGATAACGCGACCATTACAGAGCGTGTTGAGTCTCTCCGTCCAGATATGTTGGCCGAAATCAGCAAATGGGCAAGCAAAGCTACTGCGGATGGAGATGTGAAAAACCTGCGAAGGTCTCCACGCAAAAAGGTGATAGAAATAAATAGGGATGAGGATGATCTGCGATGAACTACGAACCTTCGATTGAGCAGAAGCTTCACAACACTGATTACAGCGATTACACCTTGCACTTTGAACCTATATTGAACAGTAATGGGCGTGTGCGATTCATAGATCACTCTCAGGGCAAAGAGCTAACTGTTGGTATCAATCTGGATGATAAAGCATTCGGGTATCGGGTTCAGGCAGAGTTTCCAGCCCTCATTGCTGACCTCGTTGACCTCGCCGTTGCAATCCATGCTTCCGATCGCCTTGCGCCCCAAAATCTCAGAGAGAAGAAGCGTCGTCTTTTTGTGGTGCTTCCTGTCCGTCATCCAGAATTGTTAAGTGCCGAACCATTCAGAACAAAACTGGAAGACTTGCTGGAATGGGCGACTTGGAGCGAATGGGTTTTCGACTTTCAAGCAAGAGTCGCACCGGAACGTTTTGTTGAGCAACAATTAGTTTTTTTGTCAATAGTACCTCAATGCTGTGAAGTCGCGCTTTGGAGTGGTGGACTTGATGCTCTGGCGGGTTTGTACACTCGTCTTCGGATGTATCCAGAAAAGTCGTTCGTGCTGTTTGGAAGTGGTAGTAACAATAGTGTCTATGCCCGCCAGGGACGAGTAGGAAAAAAGGTTGAGTCTATATTCCCCGGTCGTTGTCATCTTTTCCGCGTCCCGATCCGCTTCCACGATAGCGATATGCAGCACAAGAACAAGCGTTCGCGTGCGCGAGGTGTTGTATTCACTCTGCTTGGTGCTGCGTGTGCATACCTTATGAATCGGCGGGTTATCTGTGTTTACGAGAATGGGATTGGGGCGATCAACCTTCCTTACCGTGCATCTGCTGTAGGACTGGATCACTCTCGCTCTGTTCACCCACTGACTTTACTTATGGTGAGCGATGTCGTCTCAGAACTTTTGGGAGAAGAATTCCGTGTGCAAAACCCATTTCTGTTCTGGACTAAAGCCAAAATGTGCAAAACATTGGCTGAAGAAGGGAGAAACGACTTACCGTCGCTAACTATGTCATGCGACAGCCCACATCGCCAGCAGCCGATTCAGTGTGGTTACTGCTCCTCTTGTTTGTTAAGACGACAGTCGCTTGCGGCTAACGATCTAGAAGATCTAACCCGTTACGTAGTGTTCCACGGAAAGCGCCCGCCCAAGGAATCCAGTTTGCATCTGGCTCATATGCTTGTGCAGGTTAACACCCTCCGCAGCTTGCTCAATGTATCAGATGAAATGGGTCTTCAGTGGGAAGCTTTAACCCGAGAGTTTTCAGACCTAGATGATATCGTCGATCGCGGCGCTGGGGCAGAAAGCCTACAGCCCGCTGATATGCGGAGCCACCTGATTCAGCTTTATCGAAACTATGTTTCTGAATGGGATACAGTCAAATCCCAAATTGCGGTTGACCAGTTGAATCAACATGGCAAACAGCAGGTATTGAACAGACACGCAGTCAAAGCTCAGTAAAGTTGAGGAAAAATGTATGACTACCAACATCCTTGACAACATCGATCTGCGAACGCTTGGGGAACTCCTTCAACAGGCACGTAAAAAATGCGGTATGACTCAGTCTGATGCGGCTAACATCATTGATGTTGCACGTACCACTATAGTTGCGATCGAGAAAGGAGAGCGTCGCATTAAGGCAACCGAACTGATTAAACTCGCCCGCGCCTACGGGCGATCCGTTAGTGACTTTGTTCGATCTCGTCCCGTAATCCAACCTTTTGAGATGCAATTCCGAGCTGCCTACCAGCGCAGTGAGGGAGAAGAGGTACAGATTGAACCAGCAATTCAGCAGCTAGAGGAGTTGTGTCGGAATTACCTAGAGCTTGAAGAAATTATGTCCGCACCACTTCCCCAGAACTATCCTCCTGAGTGCGAGGTGACTAATATGCCACTCAAGGCTAGTGCCGAGAGCATAGCAGTTGCAGAGCGCCAGCGCCTTGGGCTTGGAGATGGGCCTATTTTACGTCTGCGGGACATTTTAGAGCAGGATGTGGGACTTCGCATCTTTTATCTAAAAATGCCACCAAAATACTCGGGGATTTACAGCTACGATGAACGACTTGGCGGTTGCATAGCAATCAATGCTAACCATCCAGAGGAGCGGCGGCGTTGGTCGCTGGCTCACGAATACCTTCACTTTCTCGCACATCGGCGAAAAGCTGTGTTGGAATTTGAAGGTCAGTATCAGCGAGTTCCAGAGAGCGAGCGACTGGCCGACACTTTCCCAAAATATTTCCTGATGCCCACCAGCGGCTTGTTCAGGCGATTCAACGATATGTGCCGCACGCATGGCAAGTTTACTCCGACTCATCTATTCACACTAGCGCATTACTACGGTGTTTCCATAGAAGCGCTTGCTTATCGGTTAGAAGAAATGGAGCTTGTGCGGACTGGAACTTGGGAGCGATTGCGCGATCGTGGCTTGAAAGTTAGAAAGGTACAACAGGAGCTGGGCTTAGAAGATATCCCACAGCGCACTGATACTATCCCTCTCCACTATCAGCATCTCGCGATTGAGGCGTTGGATCAGGGACTGATTACAGAGAGTCGCTTTTCTGATTTCCTAAATGTCGATCGTCTGGAGGCCCGCCGCATTGCAGAAACATTGCGGGAACATTCAAGCGGAATGATGGAGGAAGCTTCTCATTTCGATCTGATCAATATGCAGGAGTAGTGGGAGAAGTCAAATTATGCAGATTGTTCACTCCCACCTTCTTCTTGATGCCTGTTGCGTTCTAAACTTTTGTGCTTCGGGTCAATTCCTGGCAATTCTGAAGTCTATTCCTGTTCAGGTTGCAGTCACCCAGGTTGTGCAAGAGTGCGAGTTAAAGACGCTCCAACGCCTTGAGGGAGAGGAAAATGATGGTGCGACACAATTCGAGGCAGCGATCGCACAAAGTTTACTTATAACCGTGGATTTTGAGTCTGAAGAGGAGGCAGAATCGTTTGTGAATTATGCTGCTATTTTAGGTGACGGCGAATCAGCGACCGGCGCGATCGCGGTTCACCGAGAATGGGCAATGGCGACGGATGATAAACGGGCGATATCGTTTTTTCGGAAAGAGACACCACAGATTCAGATTTTATCAACCCTAGAGATAGTTAAGCATTGGTCAGAGGAAGCAGGTGTTGATTCGCAAACACTACGCGATGTACTCAATTTAATTCGAGTTAAAGCGCGATATATGGCACCTAAAAGCGACCCTTTGCGAAGTTGGTGGAAAACGGCAATGAAGTGAGGCTAAAAGTTAAAGCTGAGCATTAGTTGAATGGCAGATATTAAAGAATTGAGGCGAGGGCGATAGTTTTTGGTTGACCACAAATTAGCTTTGATAATATAGTGCGATCGCCCTTTCCCCCAACCTTTGCAGAATCCCAGCCTACACGCCCGCAACACGATCGCCCAAAACGCCGCCTATAATCAAAACTAGCCCGAAATTCTCATCAATTGAGGAACCGCCATGAGTCGAGACAGCGAAAAAATCAGCTACTCAGAGAAAACAGAACGCCTCAAAGTCATCACCCAGTTTATCAAAACCGTGACACCGATGATTTGGACAGTTGTCATTATAGTAGTCATCATTCCCCTACTAGGCAACTTTCTAATCTCCAAATCCCTAACAAATACCGCAACCACAACAGTTGTAGTCTCCCCGCCCCACGACTTCAGCAAAATCAACCAAGACCTTAAAAACGCCATTCAAAAAGCCAATACAACAGCCGAGACTTTCGCATCAAAAGAATTGGACAAATGGGAAACCGAAGTAATAGCACGAGTAGACAACAGCTTCCTCGATTGGTACTTCGATTACTTCAACCAAAAAAAGATGGAGTTTACAGTACCTTTCAACTTCGTCAAATCCGCCGTACTCAACCGATTTGACATGACAGCAGCATCTCGCGCTGTTTCCGAAAAATTAACAGAAGACTTCCAAAGAGAATTTGCTAACCGCGTGCTGGTTCCCAAAAATGCTCAATTGAAATTTCAATTAATCACTCAAGATACTGCTAACTTGTACATAGCCGAAGTCAGCAAAAATGTCAAAGTAGTTCAAAACAACTATAACATCCCACAAGTACAGTGGGACAAATATCTGAACGACATTGCCACCACAATTAGCGACAAAGGAAACGTCTCAAATTTATCATTAAAAGTATTAGTTGGCGGCAGCGGTTACTTAATTGCTAAACCATTAATATTGGGAGTAGCAACCAAAGTCGGCAGCAAAGTTACAGCAAAAGTTGCCAGCAAAGCCGCCGCCAAAATAGCAACAAAAACAGGCGGTACAGTTGCAAGTCAGCTAGGAGTAGGTTTAATCGACCCGATTGTCGGTGTCGGGATTATCATGTGGGATTTGTGGGATTACAATCATACAGTCACAATAGAAAGACCAATTTTGCGCGAACACCTTGTAAGTTACTTGAAAGATGTCAAAAAATCCCTGTTAACCAATCCTGAAACTGGAATTATGGCAGCGATTTATCAATTAGAAAGTGGCATTTTAAAGTCACTTTCCTAGAAGTTACGCATGGGAGACCAAAAACCAGGTTTATGAACCCCGTGCGTAAGTCACGATCCATTCTCTCCCTCTGCGTCCTCTGTGTTCTCTGCGGTTAAATCATTCCGCTACAATAGCTGAAGATAAACTCGCCCTTTAATTAACTCACGTCCTCAAAAATAGTTTCAACCTCGTAAACATCACCACAATTAACGCTAAAATCGCCGTATATCCAAAGCCCCTCAAAAAACCCATAAACGGATCAGTTGAAGTCATCTCAATAATCACAGGTTCCCATTCATTTAACACCAGAATCGGCCAGATAATATTCGCAAATCCCGCATACCCAATCATCGGATTCACCCCGTTATCAATAAACAACTGCAAAAACCATCTCTTCTGAAACACATCGATAATTATCGTCAACCCAATTAACAGAAAAATCGCCATTCCAGTCGTTACAAAAAAGTAACTCATCGTCGCCGAATCTTTCTTAATTCCACCTTCATAAGGCTCAAACAGTAAACCCAGAAACAGCCAATAAAAACCCCATTTGTAAAGGCGGCTCAATACATTTTCCGTGACATTCCGAGGCTTTCTCAACAAAAGCAAACCGCACAAACACAGTACCACCGTCACTAAGGTCGTCTGCCACACCAATCTAGATTGCAGTCCAACTAACAAAACTAAATTGACAGCAAACATCAAAATCATAATGCTAAAATAGCGCCAACTTTTCCAGCTAGCATAAATCGCCTCTTCCGGCGAACGATACTCTATCCACCTTGCAAGTAAATCTCCAACAATCGTACCAGGAATCACTACAAACAAATACTTTAAATAATCAAATTGAAACAGCCAAGGTGCAGGAGAGTACAGCCAAATAGACTGAATCCAACCGTCAGTATGAGAAGACATCCGCGCTGCCAACAGCAAACCCAAAAATCCTACTCGCATCCACACATTTGAACGAGTAAACAGCCAAATTATCGATCCGAAAACCGCCACATTTGCCAGTACCATCAAGATAATATCGTTGCGTTCAAAAGAAATTCCCCTACCATCGGGATATTTGATATGAGAGATGAAGCTAATCCCGGCACTCCAACCAGCAACTGTCATCCCTCGCCACAGCCAAGTTGACCATTTTTGTGGCCAGCGAACGTACATTAAAAATAATAGAAAAAAACCGCACAAAGCCAGCCACCACTTTTGTGGGCTGGGTTCGTCTGGATTAATTGTAGTCGGGCGAATGTGCTGGAGAAATATCGCAAATGATGCTAACAAAAAGCCTCTTTGCAAAATAGAGAATATTACTTTTTTAAAATCCCCTCCCTTGGCGATGCGGCGCGACAAAGCTAGCGGTATCGCGGCGCCCATTGCAAACAAAAAGAAGGGGAAAACTAAGTCAACCCAGGTTAATCCTGGCAGTTTGTTATTGAAAATATGGTCTGGTGGTGGTAATTGGGCGTGATACATCCACGCTGGTAAGGTTTTGCGGGCTATTGTACCTGATAAAACCATTGCTAATACTGCTAGTCCGCGCAGCGCATCCAGTGCGTCGGCGCGTTGGGAAACGGCAGCAATTGCTAAGGGTTTTTGGTTTTCGATGCTATTTTGTGATTCCGATGTTGCGTGTTCCAATGCACTCACCAATTCTTCATTGAATAACTGTAAAAGCTGTCTAGCTTATTTTTTGCCAATTAGTTTGTGTAGCCAGCTTCCTGATGCTAGGCTGCTGAGTCTTTCTGCGGAGTGTTTTTTGTTGACTGTTAATCTCGAAACCCGGTATTTATTGGGTGGAAAAAACCGCAATTTTAATTTGAGACTGTCGTATAAGTATCCTGATGAGAAGTATTTGACGAGATATTTGTCAACTTCTTTGTTGACTGCGCCAAAGGGGTAGGCTATGTGAGACGCAACTATTTGATTTGGATCTAAGTCTTTGGTGCATTTTCTGAGTCTAATTTGGTCTTGAGATAGTTCTCTGTCTAATGCTGTCATAGAAATTTTTGTAAGATTTTCGTGGTTCAGTCCGTGGGATTGAATGTCATAAAATCCTTTTTGCATTCCGTCTCTTAAGTCCTGACAAGTTACTTTTTTTATGAGTGAGTCTTGACGACCTAAAAAGCCGGAGTTGACAAATACAACTACTTTAGTTTTTCTGCTGTATTTATTTTCGAGTCTTTGTAAAATCGGGAGTAAGTGCGTATAAATGCTTTTGTTGCCATCGTCAAAGGTAATCATAACTTTTTTGCGATCGCGATATTCACTCGGTACCGGCTTTTTGGGATTGGCGATGAAATACTCGTAAAGCTCTTGGGTTGACAAAAACCAATAGTTCTGCCTAACTAAGTCCTCTAAAAAAGGTTCCAAGTTTTGCTGGCTGTAGTCGCCGGGAAAGTCTCGCCGCAGCGGCGGTATTTCCTGGGGATTCCGCAGGTCTACTATATCGTGAAAGCCGAAAATCGGAATTTCTACTGTGATGATTTCTAGGATTGCTTGATAGGTGATGAAAGTTAGGAGGAATGCTAGTAAAAATCTAATAATACGTTTTTTTCGGGGCGTCATACCGGGTTGAAAATACTCGGGCCATTTGTTAACTAAATAATTTATCATTGACAATTACAACCTCATAAGGTATATAGTTCAGGCGGTAGTATGACGGTTTTTCGAGTTCAGATGTTGGGAGTGTCTAGATTGTCGATCGCCCGTGTCGCCCCTAAAGATGAGCTAGGTCAAGCCTACCATGATACAATTTATGGCGATCGTACTTTTTCCGCAGCCCCCTTCAAACTTGACAAGATTTATTGTTGGCTAACTTTTTGACACCTGATGTCCTGTACTTGTGATTTCTTGCCCGAGGTGGTAGCATACTTCTGCGAAAGCGCGATCGAACAATAATGATGAAAATCGCAGTAATTCTGCCTGTTTACAACGAAGCAAATTGCATAGAGCCAACCTTTGACAGAATTTTAGAATTTACTCAAAAAAATCATGCTTACAATTTTATCATTGTTAATGACGGCTCGACCGACAATACACTGGAAATTATAGAAAACAAACTCAAAGCTTTTCCCACACATCACATAAAACTAATTTCTTACAGCAACCGTCAAGGCAAAGGGTATGCCGTCAAAAAAGGATGCGAAGATGCAGACGCCGACTGCATTTGCTTCATGGATGGCGACTTAGCATACTCCCTCGAACATCTCGAACCCTTAGTAGAAAAATTAGAAAAATTTGATGTCGTAATTGGTTGCCGAAATCTCGATCGAGACAACTTCCGAAATCTTACCTTACTCAGAAAAATAGCTGGCAAAATATTTAACTTAATTTCCAGAGCCATCCTGAATCTACCATATAGAGATATGCAAGCCGGACTCAAAGGCTTCAAGAAAATACCAGCCCAAGAAATATTTAAAAGACAAACAATTACCGGGTTTTCCTTTGATGCAGAACTGCTGTTTTTAGCTCACAAAAAAGGATATACAACTGGTGAGATACCCGCCCGAGTTTCACAAGAACATCTCTACAAACTTTCTCAAGTCAACATACTTAAAGATTCCCTAAAAATGCTGATCAGCTTGTTTAAAATTAGATACAACGACCGCGCAGGCTACTATGAATAAATCAATATTGTTGAGTTTTGATCTAGAAGAATTTGACATCCCCGAAGAATACGGTCAACACCTGGAAGAGGAAATCAAATTTGAAATATCTAGCCGAGGATTGTCAAATATTATTGCACTTCTCGACAGATTAGAGATTACAGCCACATTTTTTGTGACAGCCAACTTTGCACTCAACAACCGAGATACAATCAGAGAACTATCAAAACACCACGAAATCGCCTCCCACGGCTTTTACCACTCTCAATTTAGCCTCGAAGATTTACAAAAATCAAAGCAAACCTTAGAAGAAATAACGAATACTCAAGTCACTGGATTCAGGATGGCAAGACTTCAGCCAGTTGACGACATAGAAATAGAAAAAGCAGGCTACGAATACAACTCCTCAATGAATCCTACTTACATCCCAGGCAGATACAATAATCTATCTAAATCCAGAACTGCATATTATACGAATAAACTGCTCAACCTTCCCATTTCAGTCACTCCTATGATCCGATTTCCGTTATTTTGGTTGAGCTTTAAAAACTTTCCTCTGTCAATGATACAATTGGCAACCAAGCTAACGCTAGAAACAGACTCGTATCTGAACATCTACTTTCACCCCTGGGAATTCACAGATATTTCCCAGTTTAAATTACCCGGTTACGTCAAAAAAGACTCAGGCAGCAAAATGGTTGACAAACTAGAAAAATACCTTACCAAGCTTAAAACCCAAGGCAAATTTATTTCTATTTCCGAATTTAAGCACAACTTCAGTCAACCAGGGCTTGATCGCTCCGACTAAAGAAACCGGGTTTTTCAACTCTTATTAAGGGTTTGAGCCAAGTATTTTGGCGAAAAACCCGGTTTCTGGCAACTTGTCGATAAGTCCTATCAACCTTAGAAAAAATATCGGTGCAGTAAAAAATATGAAATTCAAACCTCTCGACTCGTGGAACAATCAAACAGGATTTCGTCAAGTTACAATCCTAGCAGCGATTTTTTTTATATTAGTTTTAACTTTCAGCATAATTCGCTACGAAAGCTTCTTAGCATCCTACGATCACGGCCTATTTAACCAAGTATTTTGGAACAGCATACACGGCAGATTCTTTCAAAGTTCCCTGTCATCAGGCGCCTCCAGCGCCTCGCTGATAGACAGACAACTGTCATCTCCATCTTACATCCATTTAGGGCAACACTTCGTTATCAATTTTCTAATTTGGATGCCGATTTATGCCTTGTTTCCATCCCCTGTTACCCTGATAGTTTTGCAAGTAGCTTTAATCGCCGCCGCCGGAATAGTTTTGTATCTTTTAGCAAGACATTATCTATCTGTTCCCCTGTCGGTAATGATAGTAGCCAGTTATTACGGAGCAAATGGTGTAATAGGCCCGACGCTGGGAAATTTTTACGAACACTGCCAACTTCCTCTATTTATATTTAGTTTGCTGTTAGCTTTAGAAAAGCAAAAGTGGGTGTGGTTTTGGATTTTTGCAGCGCTGACGTTAGGAATTCGCGAAGAAACTGGAATTAGTTTGTTCGGAATCGGAGCTTATTTAATAGTAAGCCGCCGCTATCTGCGAGCCGGAATAGCGCTGTGCGTGTTGAGTTTTAGTTATGTTTCGCTGATTACCAATGTTGTGATGCCCATGTTTTCTGACGACAATTCCCGGCTTTACTTAGCTAATTTTTTTAGGAAATTCGTCAAAACAGAGAATCCGTCTACGCTGGAACTGCTGTGGGGGATCGTTACCCAACCTCAAATTATAATTGAGGTATTTTTTAACGATTTAGAAAGGCGGATCAGGTTTATTTTAGGTTTGTGGCTGCCGCTGGCATTTATACCTGTTGTTTCGCTGCCAGCTTGGATTATGTCAAGCTTTCCTTTGCTGGTTCTGCTGGTGCAAGTTTACAATAAATCAGCGACTTCTATCAATACTCGCTATACCTTAAGCGTGATTCCTTTACTGGTTTATGCTGTAATTTTATGGTGGTCGGAACATCCAGAAAGATTTAAACCGAGGCTGCACCGTTTTTGGATTGGATGTATTGGATTGTCGCTATTATTTACCTTGACTTCCAATCCCTATGGGGCTTTGTATTTTCTGTCGCCTTATTCTTTTAATCCTTTGGTTTATCAATCCTTGCCGGAGCAATTAGAACACGCCACAGACCTGCAAACCGTGCTAAAATTGATTCCGCAAGCTGCTAGCGTTTCGACAAGCGGTTACATAGTTTCTCACCTTTCGGGTCGCAGAAACCTCATCCGTTTAGAAATGATGCAGTTTCGAGATGAAGAGGGAAAGGTAGTCGATGTCGATTATGCGCTGTTAGATTTGTGGCAGTTGCAGCAGCATAATTTAAAAGTTCCGCTGGATCGGGGTAGAGTTAGGGGGGCAGTGCGTTTTACAGACGAAGCTCTGCGGAACGGTTCTTACGGAATTGCTGAAGTATTGGACGGAGTTGTTTTGGTTCAAAAAGGGATTACTTCTAAGCCGGAAGTTTTGGTGGCTTGGTCGAAATTGCGGCAGGAAATTCAACCGTTGATGAAATAGTCGGAAGAAATCGATCGCCCACAACGACTAAAATCAAATAAAATTGCCAAAAGGTCGATCGACCCCCGCCACGAGGCTATATTTGGATTCAAGGTTTGCTATACTCCAGAAATAGACACATATTAACCTTTGGAAAATCAATAGGCCGGAGCTATGACATCCTATGCAACCTCTACAGCAAGAGCCGAGATGAGTGAGATCCGGCGCTTGAAAAATATACTGCCCCCAGAACTCCAAAGTTGGGTAACAGTAGAAAAAACAATAGAAGTTAATCCCACCCTGATCCGCAGCGAAGAAATAGGCAAAGACCAGGTAGAAATACAGATAGACCTGATCCGCTGGGAACAGCTAGCAATGGATCAGCGCAACCTCCTATTTTGGCATGAAGTCGCCCGCATCCAAAACGACACCATCCCCAGAGACGGTTGGGAAATGGCGGCTCTGGCGATCGGTTTAGGCGGCGCCGTCGGCGAACTTTGGGTGCAAGACGGCTTGCTGCTGGTACTGGCCCTATCTTTGTGCGGCGTCTCCGGCTGGAGACTTTACCAAAAAAACAACGGAGACAAAAGTTTAAAAGAAGCAGTAGACGCTGACGAAAAAGCTCTCACCCTCGCCACTCGCTTCGGCTACACTCTGCCAAACGCTTATAAAAGCCTCGGTAGTGCCTTAAAAACCTTAATCGAGCAAACCTCCAAAAAAACTCAACGGGCTAAATACGAAGCTCGTCTCCAGGCCCTGAAACGCAACGCAGCCAAAGCCAAAGCCAAAGTGCAACCCATCAGCCGCGAAACCTCCCAGTCAGAAAACGTCTACAATTCTTGACCTACTCCTCTGACTTCTGGTGCGGAGTTTTCCAGTTAACGGTTAACTGTTGACATTCCTGTTACACAGTTAACCGTTAACTTTTAGCTGTTCGCTGCGGTAACTTTCCCCCTGCAAGACAGGCTCGAAAATTCTTAACGACAAGATTAATCGCTCTGAATCCACAAAAATCTTGATTCGGATTTGACAGATACTTCCAGCCCGGGGGTGCATCTCAATTTGGCATTCTTAGGATCGCGAATTAAATAATTTACACATATTTGTGGGATGGGCGTCCCGCCTGTCCAGAAAGGACGGGCGGGACGCCCATCCCACAACAACAATAAAAATTGTAAGTTATTTAATTCTCATAAAAAATCCTCGGTAAGTGGGAAACTCAGCGACTTCAGTCCTTCCTAGGGAAACGGCTCGGCGATTTCAATCGCCGTGGTTTTTGTGGTAAATTTAAATTGCAAGTAGGAATAACTATCTACGTGTTGAAGCATCCTAGTATCGGAGAAATCCCGGCTCCCCTGAAACAACGGTTAGGTTTTAGTCCTAGCGCAGTATGACGAGCAAGGAGCAAACAAAGGCTGGTTGCAGAGCGTACCGCGTCTTGGCAAGCGTGATGGACTCCGAAAGCATTGGAAACAATAAAAGTAGCTAGAAACCTAAGCTTGACTTAGGGTGACTAAGTAGACGGCGTTTGACGGTCGTAGCGAGAGTTTTACTCTGTCTGTAGAATCTCAGTGCCTTTAGCCCTGAGAGTGTCAATCCTTTGTGCAGTCGCCGCTCTGGTGCTATACATAGCAAGCGAACGGGGACTGCACTAAAAAAAATCCGGCGTTGCAAAAATGAGATACTTCCAGCCCGGACAGTTGGGTAGCTGATGGGTTCAAAATTTTTCCGCCAAAACTTGGACGGGTTGATGACCGGTAGACTTGAGTCTACCCTGACCTGTGATATGGCGAGGCTCGGCGGCCACATTTTCGGGCGCTTTTGTAAAGTTTGTATAAAGCTGGGCTTTAGATCGGAACAATATTTGGTAAACGTGGAGCGGCTAGGACACAATAGGCTAAAGACATCAGCTTGAAATTTGAAACTAGGACTTCATGGTCAGCCAAACCCCAGAGACAGATTTTCGGGTTACATACTTGGACGAGATTCCCTCGGTTCACATACCCGTGCGCTTGAGCGTACTTGAAGCCGTAAACTTCAAGACAACCTGCCAGCAACTTTTCTCTGAAAACACCGTTCCCAGCAAAATTGTCCTAGACTTCAGTCAGACGACATTCATTGACAGTAGCGGGATCGGTGCTTTAGTCAGCAATCTGAAATTTGCCAAACAGCGCGGCAGCGACTTGGTGCTCCGAAGCCTCAAGCCACAGGTGATGGCAGTATTTGCTCTCACCAGCCTAGATCAAGTGCTGACAATCGAGCAGCCTTCTGCAACGTCAACTCCCATAGAGACACACCCCTCCGACAATCAGCTACCGATGACGCATCCCTCGGTGCAGTCGTTGGTGAAACGGGTGATAGATGTCGTTGGGGCGATCGTCGGTTTGATAATTACAGGAATTTTGTTTGTACCCATAGCGGCAGCCATCACGATTAACGATCCGGGCCCGATATTGTTTGCACAAACCCGCTGCGGCTGGATGGGCAGAAGATTTCGGATTTGGAAATTTCGATCGATGTGTACTAATGCCGAAGCCATGAAAGCCGAAATTAAAAACCAAGCTTCTGGCGCATTTTTCAAAAATGACAACGACCCGCGGATTACCAAAGTCGGACGCATCTTGCGGAAAACGAGTCTCGACGAACTGCCACAGTTTTGGAACGTGCTCAAAGGCGAAATGAGTCTAGTCGGCACTAGACCGCCTACTCCAGACGAAGTTGAGCGCTACGAAGTCCCTCAGTGGCAGCGTTTTGATGTCAAACCTGGAATGACAGGCGAATGGCAAGTCAACGGTCGCTCTAAAGTCCGCGATTTTGAAGATGTCATCCGTTTAGATTTAAAATACCAACAAGACTGGAGCCTGATGTATGACCTGAAACTAATTGTTAAAACCATAACTGTGCTGTTTAACAAAAATAGTGGCGCTATGTAGAGCGGTCAACAACCGATTGCTGAAATTTTAGTTGCTGTTGATTTCTCGACAGCCGGAACTCGAACTTGATACTTAGTCAAGTAGGCGATCGATCGCGATACTTACGTTAGTATTAAGTGTTAAAATTCACACAGAAAATGTGCATCTATTTACCAGCTCTGCGATCGGAGCATTAATTAGCAATTGGCGAGTTCGAGGTCGTACTCGAATGACTCCAGCAGGGTTTTCGAGGACGACAAGAACTCAGGTGTGTTGAGAAAAGTACCGACTGCTAACACGGTCGAAGCTGAAATAACTCATCGCAAGCTGCTGAGTCGGGAAATTTTCCGATTTAAACGTCCTACCGAAGCGGGTTACAGTATCGGAAGTCTCTCATTTTCGCGATCGAGTAAATGGTGCGAAAGGAATGCTCACCTTGAGGCAAAACGGGCTTCTTCAATTCAAGCTTGACTAAACTAATATGTTGCCAAGACCTTGCCCTCCTTTTCCTCTCCAACCTGCGCTGGCTACAGCGGTGGTGGGGGGCGACCAGGGAGAAGAAAAATGAAAGACGAGCAACCAATTGCCGAGTTTGACCTTCAGGTTACAACAGACCTGAACGCTCTGACACAAGTTTCGGAATGGTTGGAGAATATTGTTCTGCCGCTGATACCACAGGACTTGTGGTGGCAGTGCAGCCTGATTGTTAATGAAGGGTTTACAAATGCTGTCCGCCATGCTCACCAGAACTTGCCCCCCGAGACGCCGATCGACATTGACGTAAAAGTGTTTGCAGACTACTTAGAAATTAGGATTTGGGACAGAGGTCAACCCTTCAACCTGGAATCAAAGCTGCGCTCGATCCTGCAAGAGCAGCGCGATCCGTTGGATAGAGAAGGAGAAAGGGGACTGGTGTTTATGTACAAGCTCACCGACGAGCTGCACTATATCCGTACCGACGATCGCTCCAACTGCCTGGTAATGCGGAAAAACCTTACCTGAGGGCGCGATGCGGGCCCTCCCCTGGGCGGCTTCTGGCGATCGTCGGCAGGGCCGGGCGCCGCCCCTGCGATGCTCCCTGACACCCAACCACCTCCTCAGCAATTCACCGGGTGGACGATCGAGTAGAGGAGCGGCAGGACTATTTGCTTCAAACTAAATATATTATGCGTATTCTAATTTATTCCTATAACTACTATCCAGAGCCGATCGGCATTGCCCCCTTGATGACAGAACTAGCCCAAGGCCTAGTCAAGCGAGGGCACCAAGTTCGAGTCGTCACCGGAATGCCCAACTATCCCCAGCGGCGAATTTATCCGCAATATCGGGGCAAATTTTACCTCACCGAAGAACACAACGGCGTCACTATTCAGCGGAGTTACCTGCGCGTCAACGGCCCTCACCCCAGCCTGCTAGACCGACTTTTGCTAGACGGTAGTTTTGTCGTATCCAGCGCCGTCCAAGCATTCAGAGGCTGGCGTCCCGACGTGATTTTCTCAACAATGCCACCTTTACCGATTTGCGTTCCAGTGGCCTTTTACGGCTGGACTCGCAATATCCCGATCGTCCTCAACGTACAGGATATCGTCTCAGAAGCAGCAGTGCGCGTCGGCTTGGTGAAAAAAAACGGACTGCTAATTCAGATTGCGGACGCCTTAGAAAAATTTGCCTACAGCACAGCCAGCCAAGTCAGCGTTATCGACAGCGGTTTTGTCAGCAAATTGCACTCTCAGGGAGTACCCCCGGAAAAAATAGTTTGCCTTCCGAATTGGGTTGATGTCAATTTCATCCGCCCTTTACCAAAAGAAAATAACCCCTTTCGCGAAACCCACAAACTAAATGGCAAGTTTGTGGTTCTTTATGCTGGAAATATTGCCCTTACCCAAGGCTTACAAACAGTGGTCAAAGCAGCGACCCGTTTGAAGCACATACCTGAAATTGCTTTTGTAATTGTGGGGGAATCAACAGCACTGACGCGCTTGCAAAAAGATTGCGAAACTTACAAAGCTACTAATGTAATGTTACTGTCGTTTGAACCGCGAGAAAAATTGCCCGAAATGTTAGCTGCTGCGGATGTTAGTTTAGTCGTACAAAAGCGCCGGGTAACTAACTTTAATATGCCTTCAAAAATTCAAGTGCTGCTGGCGAGCGGTCGGGCAATTTTGGCGTCCGTTCCCGAAACTGGTACGGCGCATAAAGCAGTGCAGCAAAGCGGTGGCGGGGTGGTGGTAGCGCCGGAAGATCCGCAGGCTTTGGCTGATGCTGTGGAGGATTTGTTCTTAAATCGCGATCGGGTGGATGCGTTGGGCGAGCAAGGTAGAAAGTATGCTGTGGAGAATTACGGATTTGAGGAAGCTTTGAATCATTATGAGGCTTTATTTGCGGCGGTGGCGGCAAGTCATGCTGAGAAAATATTGCAACCGCTGCCAAAGTAGACGAGCAATTGCATACATCTGCGATCGATCGCAGATTTAAGGCAGACGCAACAGGGAGCATCTCATTTTTGCAAGAAGCATTTTTTATTGCAGTGCGAGCGTCCCCGCTCGCCTGCTATATCAATCAGCACGCGAGCGGGGACAGCACTACAGATGCAAAACTGAGATGCTCCCGACGCAACACAGATGAACACCGATAATTTTAAGAAAAGCGAGATAATGAATGTAAGATATCTCTTAATTTTGGTTAATTTTTATGAGGTGCCTTAGCCAGTTTCAGTTGAATCAAATTAAATAAAGGAATCAGATATAAATAAAACGCATAGGGTATAAAATCCGAATTGACACCCAAGACAGTTGCTGGAACTAATCCTGCAATATTCCAAGGAATTAAGGGGGAAATCACAACAGCGGTATTTTCTAAGTCTACAGCAAGTTGATAATCATCTAATTTTTGTTGGCGGTACTTTGATTCCACTAATTGATGGGTCAAGATAATTGCGATCGTCTGGGTACAACCAAAGGCTGCTGAAAAAATGCTAATTACTGTTGTGGCAAAAAATAAATCTCCTCTGGTTCGAGCTTTATTGAGAGACACTTCCACAAATTCTAAAATTCTGGTGCCGGCAAAAATGCCAGCAAATGCTGTCGAGACAACTACAACTAATGAAACTTTTGCCATAGACAAAATTCCTCCTCCTGCTACAATATCTTTTAAACTAGAAGTTGATTCTAATTTAAATCCTGCGATCGCAAATTGCAGAATCTCGATCGCCGAATAACCTTGAACGAAAAAGGCGATCGCACTTCCGGTAATGATACTAACAGCCATCGCGATTTTGACTTCGACTCGCAGTACACAAAGTATGAGAATTGTCAAGGCTGGCAGCAAAGTTATCGAATTAAGATTGAAGGCTGTGCCTAGTTCCAAAGCCAAATTGTTGCCGGAAAGTTCGACGGGATTAAAAGCCGATAAAATTAAATACAACAAGCTGGAAACGAGCAGCGGTAATAAGCCCGTCACCGCCATATTTTTGAGATTGGTATAAATTTCGGTTTTGGTAAGGATGGCAATCAAAATAGCGCTCGAAGACATCGGAGAACACCGATCGCCCACATAAGCTCCCGCCACAATCGCCCCGGCGATCGGATTCGGATTTACACCGCTGCCGTTGGCGATTATCATCAAAGCAATGCCGATCGTGCTCGCAGCACCAAAAGATGTTCCCAGTAGTACAGAAAAAACGCTGGTTAAGATAAACGCCCAAAAAATGAAATACTGAGGGTCGATCGATTTAATTCCCCAATATACCAGAACCGGAACAGTCCCCGCAGCCATCCACACAGCCATGACTGCGCCGATTAAAAGTAAAATAGCGATGACTGAAAAAGATTTTTGACTGCCAGCAACAGCCATTTTGATTAAGGTTTTTAGCGGAAATCCCCTCCGCAACAAAATGACCGTCAAAATTGCCATCGAAGCTAGAAGCGGAGCAACTATAAAATAACCTTTGATGGCACTGATTAAAAGTAGAATAAATGAGAACGATACAAAAAATAGCAAATCCATTATTGATGGGCTTTCATGTATTCTCGCAGTAACGTGTTAATCTGAGTTTGATAACCTCGACCTTGAGATTTAAACCACTCCAAAACATCACGGTCAATGCGTAAGGTCACTTGAGCTTTCGTCTTAGGGTTGCGTAAGCCTCGCCGAACTAATGCTTTGGCAAACGTTTCAGGCGTAATTTCAGGGCAATCAAAGAAATCAATATCTTCATCAGTCATGGCATCTAGGCGTTGCCAGTCAGTTTGAGATTTGCTCGAAGTAAATTCGTTGTTCATTGATTGTTACTAAATATTAGACTTCTGGCATAATTATTGTGGAACAGGCATCCTGCCTGTTCTTGACTGTCTTTTTGCCAGATGTCTATGGTAACTACAATTTGTCGTTACAGCCACCGACTTTAACAGATTTTTGAATGGTTTAGGTAGAGCCGATCGCCCCCTTCACCTCTCCCCATCCCAGAAGCCACCGCACCCCTGTCAGCCCTACACCGCAGTCCATTAAAACAAAACGCTAAAATAATAGATCCTACAAGTTGGGAGTTAATATTTGACACTTGCACTCGATCGCGAAAAAGTCCTAGCTTGGCTCACACAGCGCGTTCCTGCCGCCCGCATCACACACATCCTCGGAGTCGAACAGACAGCAGGAGACTTGGCTCGCCATTACGGCCTCGACGAAGCAAAAGCCCGATCGGCAGGATTGTTGCACGACTTGGCAAAATACTTCAAACCCCAAATGCTGCTGCAAATGGCTCAGAAGGAAGGTTTAGAGTTAGACTCAGTGTTGGAAGCACACCCGCATTTGCTGCACGCAGACGCGAGCGCGATCGTCGCTAGAGACGAATTCGGGGTGGTCGATCGAGAAATTTTGGACGCAATCGCCAATCATACCCTCGGCAGACCAAACATGAGCCAGCTCAGTTGTACCGTATTTATAGCAGACACTATAGAACCCAGCCGCGGCAACACAGCCGAACTAGAAGCACTGCGCGAGACAAGCGTCCAAAATCTTTATGCAGCCGTGTGGCAAACTAGCGATCATTCTCTCAAATATTTGCTAGAAACTCGCTGCTACATTCACCCGCGCACCGTACTTACGCGGAATTGGGCGCTGCAAACGGCCCGCGCGGAATCGCCCGAAATAGGAAAATCGACGGGAAAGTCGATCGAACAAATCACAAGTTAAACGTAAAATTTACCAGCAATCCTGTACTTACTTTTGGCTTGAATTTAACTCCTATTTCCAGTCTCAAACTGCCAACAACCGAAAGCCAATAGCGCACCAATTCCCCCTTACCGTATCAATTAGGAACTTAAACACTTAATGTCAGATCTAACCCAACTCGAATACTCCCGGGCCCAGTCCACAGTAACCGACGCCACCATCCCAGACGAAGCCCGCGGCCTGATATTGACCGCTGCACAAGCTGCCGATGACCGCAAAGCAGTTGATATTGTATTGCTGGGCGTCGCAGAAGTATGCTATCTCGCTGACTACTTTGCGATCGTCACCGGATTCTCCAACGTCCAGGTACGAGCCATCTCCCAAGCCATCGCCGACCAAGTAGAAGAAGAATGGGGACGCTTGCCGCTGCGTACACAAGGGCTATCAGACGCCAGTTGGGTCGTCATGGACTACGGCGACGTGATTATCCACATCTTGAAACCTCAAGAGCGCGAATTTTACAATTTAGAAGCGTTCTGGGGACACGCCGAACGCATTGAATTTTCCACCGCGCCGAGAGGATCGCTAATGTGAAAGACACTTCTGTTTCTATTTGTCCTGTTCCCCAGGAACAACGCCCGGTTAATGAATATCAAGAACTTACAGAATCCTGGTTTTTTAGCTGGGTAACTCTCGATTTGCCCGCATATCTGGCAAAACTTGCTTGGGTATGGGGTTGGAGTTGCTTGGTATCCGGGCCCTTAGCAGCAGCCAGCTTTGCTCCGCTGAAGTATCCAGTTCAGTTTGCCCTGTGCGCTGCCGCTGGTGCCGGTTTTATTCTAGGATTAGCTTTGCTGCGGCTTTACTTGGGTTGGTTCTACGTGCGATCGCGACTTTCCAATCCCACAGTCGTCTACGAAGAGTCTGGCTGGTACGATTGTCAATCTTGGCCTAAAACTCCCGAAGTTTTAGCTCAAGACCAATTGATAGTCAACTACGAACTAGAACCAATTCTCAGGCGTCTGCGGCAGACATTTTATGGTTTGACAGTATTGCTGGTTGGCGGGGGACTAATTTGGAGTTTTGTGTAATCGGAAGTTGTAACAGGGAAGTTTTGAGTCGTAGGGGCGGTGCCCCGTGCCCGCCCCGTTGTGACAAGGGGATCAAAACTTCCACGGGCCCCAATCTAAAATCTAAAATCTAAAATCTAAAATTGATATGACAAGGGGAAAACGAACCCAAGCTCCCGAACTCGAAGTCACACTGCTGCGCGAAGGTATTCCAGAATCTAGGCATCGCGCCCAAGCCGCTGTCTGCGACAAGCGCGGCCGCGTTCTTTCCGTTGCCGGTAACTCGGAAACGGCGACATTTGTCCGTTCTTCACTCAAACCTTTTCAAGCTTTGGCTGTGACGGCGACGGGATCTTTAGAGCGCTACGAATTGACCGATCGAGATTTAGCGATTATTTGCAGTTCTCATCAAGGTACGATCGAGCAATCGCGGCAGGTATTTAACGTCCTGTGGCGCTGCGACATTGACCCCTCTAAACTTCAATGCCCCATTCCCGAAGGCAAAAAGAGCGCCCTGCAATACAACTGTTCTGGCAAACACGCCGGAATGCTAGCTGTCTGTCAGCAACTGCACTGGCCGCTGGAAACTTATTTGCGGCGCAAACATCCCGTCCAGCAGCTTATTTTGGGCAAAGTGGCTGACTTGCTGGCCATGCCTGCCGAAGAGTTTATCAGCGCTCGCGACGACTGCGGCGCTCCTACCTATCTGTTGCAGTTGGGGCAAATGGCGTCTTTGTACGCTAAATTAGCCTCCGGTGACAATGTGGATATGGAGCGGATTGTCCGCGCTATGACTCATCACCCGATGATGGTTGCTGGTGAGGGGAGATTTGACACGGAACTGATGCGCTTGACTCAAGGCGAATTGGTGAGCAAATCCGGTGCTGAAGGGGTTCAGTGTATTGGCCGGGTTGGCGAAGGTATGGGTTTGGCAATTAAGGTAACTGATGGAGGAAAGCGCGCTAAATTTGCTGTGGCGATTCACTTGCTCAAGCAGTTGGGCTGGATTACTGCGACGATCGCCGAAACTCTTTCGGACACTTACCTGACTCTCAGCGATTTTAAGCGTTTGGAGGTAGTCGGCGAAGTTTCGATGCTCTGAGTTGTTCCGCATTACAATTCTCTATCTAGATAACCAGATCAAAAATCCCCTCCCCCTCTCCCCCTCTTCCCCTCTCCCCCTCTCCCCCTCTCCCTATCAGATCGACACTTATTCGCCAATTTCAGCAACCCCTACCACAACCTCAAAAGTTTTTTTGATTGAGGGGTTGCAATTTCCAGAAAGATGTGTTTATATTAGAGAGTAGACAAAACGACGCGGGATAGAGCAGCCTGGTAGCTCGTCGGGCTCATAACCCGAAGGTCAGTGGTTCAAATCCACTTCCCGCCACCAACTTGAAACAAGCCCTGCAATCTTTGAGGATGCAGGGTTTGATTTTTGAGAATAGATAGACAGACAGCGACGCGGGATAGAGCAGCCTGGTAGCTCGTCGGGCTCATAACCCGAAGGTCAGTGGTTCAAATCCACTTCCCGCCACCAAATTCAATCGAACAAGCCCCGGCAAACCTAAAAGTTGCTGGGGCTTGTTTTATGCTGTCTGGAGTTATAGCAATAGGGACACAGCAGTGCTGTGTCCCTATCGCATATTTAGATCTTACCCAAAGGTAAAAAATCAACCTCAACCTCAACCTCAACACTCAACCCTATACTTTTATTTAGACGACCGTTTGTTTGACACTCCCCGGCTTGAACGCGCAGGGATTCTTGGTTCAACCAGTCGGCTTGCCCGTTGATGTCACCACCAATGGGTAGAGGTCGGTCTGTCCCCAAGCGTTAATTCCGGTGTGCCCCACCGTATTTAAATTAATTCCTGCACGGGCTTTCAATCCTTTAGCCAAAATATTCAAAGCTGCATTGTGGTCGCGGTCTAACACCGCACCGCACAGGCAAATATGAGTTCTGACCGATAGGGATTTCTGAACGCGATTGCCACAACTTGAGCAATCTTGGGAAGTGTACCCAGGTGCTACAGCAACTACTGTTTTACCGTACACTTTCCCAAAATATTGCAACCATTGGGCAAACTGTGACCACGCTGCATCGCTAATTGATTTGGCAAGCTTATGGTTCTTCACCATATTTTTCACCTGAAGGTCTTCGTAGGCTACGAAATCGTTAGATTTCACTACGCACAACGCCGTCTTGATGGCGAAGTCTTTACGCTGCCTACTGACTTTTAAGTGCTTTCTGCCTAACTTATTTATCGCTTTCTTGCGATTACTCGAACCTTTCTTTTTCCGAGAAACTCGTTTCTGCAACCGCTTTAAAGCTTTTTCACTTTTACGCAAATGCCGAGGATTTGGAACTGTTTCTCCTGTACTATCGGTGTAGAAATGGTTCAATCCCACATCTATGCCAATCGTTTTCCCCGTAGGAACTATTTCTTCTGTTCGCTCTACATTGATGCAAAACTGAGCGTAGTAACCATCGGCTCGACGAATTACTCTGACTCGTTTAATCTCAGTAGGTGCATAGAAGTGCAAGTCTCGACTACCGAGTAACCTAAAGGTACCCGCCGCAAAACCGTCCGTGAATGTTAGACATTTTTTGTCGGTGGAAATCGCCCATCCGGAAGTTTTGTATTCTACGGAATGAGTGTGTTTTTTGAATTGTGGGTATCCTTTTTTTCCTGGTTTCTTAGCTTGGCAATTAGAAAAGAAACGTTGAATAGCAAAAATGGCACGCTCAGCCGAAGCTTGACGCGCCATTGAGTTAAGTTTTCCGGCCCATTCAAACTCTTTCGCCATGATGGCGCATTGTTTGTATAAATCCGATAGCTTAACTCTGGAATTGTCGATCCAATATCTGAGAGCTTTGTTTCGGACAAACTGAGCTGTGCGGATCATTTCGTCTACGATCCGGTATTGCTGTGGCTTGCCTTTTAACTTGAACTCTAGTACAATCATGGAATTATTCTATGACGCTTATGGGCAATTGTAGCTATAAACTTGATTGGAAAGTAATCTTTAGACTTTGAATTCAAGCCGTCCTATAATGACGGGGTTCTAGACCCAATCTTTTGGTAAGCTTTATTTCTCAAAAATCTGGAATCAGATATCCATATTTTAAAATTCGGAATTTTAAATTATTAAGCCGACTGAGTTTCCAGCCAATCAAAAATCAGGTCTAACTGTTCCAAGGTAACTAACCCGTACTGCCACAGAACCATCGGCAGTTGGCCGGCATCTTGTTCATCGTGTCTCAGAGCAACGGCGATCGCAGAATTCGATATCGCCAACTCTCCCCGCAAATAATCGATTAGTTGAGCCTTTCCCATGACCTTCACCGCCAGTTTTATGCGCTATTGTAAAGATACGTATCTAATTGGGATGCGTCTGATGTTTAATAGCCCCAATTGTAGATTGAGAATAAAGACTCTCCTGTGATACAAGCCGCACAAAACTTGTGATAAAATTCAGAGAAACGAGCGATCGCAGTCACAAGAACTCCCAGCCTCAAAAATCGGGCTGTGCGATCGCTCGTTTGCTTGACATCAATTCATTCAAAATTGCTAAAGTCCTAGCTGAAGCTGAACTCCAGCTCCTGTACCACTGTCGTTGGGTTGGAGAGGAACGGGATTTCCTTGGCGCTGGGCGTCGGAAGGAGTAGTGATAAATTCCAATTCGGGGCCGATTTTGAGGCGAAATGTATCCCCCAAGCTGCGCTGCCGAATAGCAGCATTAGCCGCCGTTTCTCGTTCACCAATCAAGTTTTGGTAGTCCGAGTCTACGGTTCTGTCCTCCACAGTTCTGAGGGAATCTCCTGATAAAGTCGTTTCTGAATTTTGGGGCGCTGGTTGCAGCCTTTGTTGGGCGATAACCGCCGGGGTCAAACCGATAAAAATTGAGCTCAGTCCGAGAGCAGTGCCAAGAGTAGCAATAACTGCGTTCATCATCCATGCCTCCGCTAGTTGCATCCTACTATACTTATTCTACCCAGCCGGAATTAAGTTGCGCTCTATCAAAAGTAGCTTGTTGTGGAGATATCAAGTGAATTTATTGTAAATATTTATAACTTGCGATCGCGCTCCGACTCTCAGAAACCTGCTTGTTTAGTGCATCTGGCGGATGCAATGAAGTAGACGCGAGAAAAAAAACAGTTTCTGATGCTGGGAGTGCGATCGCAAACTACCCAATTTCAAATGTAAAATCTCAAATAGTATCAGCGCCTACATTCATTCCAGGAGTGATAAGTAAATCCACCTAATTAAACATAAAATATGAATCAAGCTCAAGCTTGCTGTGTCTGTCTTCTTCCTTCTTCCTTCTTCCTTCTTCCTTCTTCCTTCTTCCTTATACTTACTGCATTAATCTCGATCGCCCTGACCAAGCACGCGATCGCGCTAAGATAACGGTGGCAGTCGTTAAAAATTAAGTTACTAGCGGCAGATTCCCAGTTTTTAACAGCACTCTGCCACAGAAAACGGTCTCATTCAAAATCTGCGCTCATCAGGTTGTACTTTACCGAAACTTTGTGGGTTCGTAATATTTCTGCTTCATCATGCCAATCAGACATCTGAGCGACCATATTTTTAAAATGTCGCGCCAAGTGCCAATTCGCCTCGTCCTTGTAGTGCCTTTTGCCATCCAGACTTTCGCTGCGGTGGGGCTGACGGGGTGGCTGTCCCTGCGCCACGGGCGCATAGCTGTCAACGATGTTGCCGCGCAACTGCGGGCCGAAGTCACATCGCGCATCCAGCAACACATTTATAGTTATATCGAAAGGCCGCACCAAATCAATCAACTGAATCTCGATGCCATCCGTCTGGGTATTTTGAACGTGCAGGATGAAGCCAGTTTACTCAGCTACTTCTCCAAACAACTCGAAACCTTTAATACAATTAGCTACATTCAATTCGGCTCCGAACAAAAAATTTTTACGGGAGTTGAAAGGCTTGACGATGGCAATTTGCAAATTCGGATTTCTAATAAGTCTAGTGGCTATAATTTGCACAGCTACACGCCGTCTAAGTTCGGCGAAGCAACTAAGCTTTTAAAAACTACTCCTAACTACGACCCTCGCACCCGACCTTGGTATGTAGCTCCGGTGCGGGCTGGCAAGCCGACATGGACTAAAATTTATACTTATTTTGACACTCCCAAACTAGCAATTACTGCTGCTCAACCCGTTTACGGAAAGAATAATAAACTGATTGGAATTCTTGGTTCTGATTTGACACTCTCTGATATTCATCAATTTTTGGAAAAACTGAAGATTGGTAAATCAGGACAAACTTTTATTGTCGAAAGGTCTGGAGAATTGGTTGCAAATTCAACTCCAGAAGCGCCATTTATTGTGAGCAAAGGCGTTCCACAACGGATTGGGGCAGCGAATAGCAAAAATGTTCTAATTCGATCGACTGCCCGCTATTTGACACAACGCTTCGGGCATTTGAGCAAGATCGATCGTATTTACCAGTTAGATTTTGCGATCGATGGGAAACGACAATTTCTACAGGTGACACCGCTCTCAGACAGCAAGGGCCTCGACTGGTTGATTGTGGTGGCGGTTCCCGAAGCCGATTTTATGGAAGCGATTAACGCCAACACTCGCTACACAATTTTGCTCTGTTTCGGTGCTTTGGTGGTGGCGACGGCTCTAGGATGTGTGACTTCGAGGTGGATTGTCATGCCAATTCAGCGTCTGAGCAAGGCTGCGGAGGCTTTGTCGCGGGGAGAATGGGACTCAATGGCGGTAGATCCCCGCTTGATGGCGTCTGTAGATCGGGAGGATGAGGTGGGTGTCCTGGCTCGCTCTTTTAATACGATGGCAGATCAATTGGAAGAGTCGTTTACTACTCTCGAAGAGCGGGTGGAAGCTGCGATTGCTGATAAAACTCAATTAATTCGCTCTCTGAAACTATCTCAGGAAAAACTCGCTTTTCACCTCTATCAAACTCCTTTGGGGGCGATCGAATGGAATCTCAATTTTGAAGTTGCGGACTGGAATTTGTCAGCAGAAAGAATTTTTGGATTCAATCGCTTGGAAGCAATGGGACGCCACGGAGTAGATCTCATAGTTCCTGAAAATGCTAAGGAGTATGTCAGGCAACTATCTATAACTTTGCTCACTAATCAAGGAGGAATTAGTAGCATTAACGAGAACATTAGAAAGGACGGCAAAATTATTCTTTGCGAGTGGTACAATACGACTTTGGTTGATGCTGAGGGCTGTATAATTGGGGTGGCATCGCTGGTTCAAGACGTGACAGAGTTTCACCGTGCTGTGGATCAGTTGCGCGCCAGCGAGGAACGGTTTCGCCAGTTGGCAGAAAATATTCATGAGGTATTTTGGATTAGAGAACCGAATCAAAAGCACATAATTTATGTGAGCCCTGCTTGCGAGAAAATATGGAATTTAAGCTATCGGAGTTTGCTGTCACATCCGGAGGCTTTTTGGGATGCTATTCACCGAGACGATCGCGATCGCGTTAAGGCTGCCTTTGAAAAACAGGTGCAGGGGGATTATGATGAGGAGTATCGGGTAGTGCGATCCGACGGTTCAGTTTGCTGGGTGCGCGATCGGGCTTTTCCAGTCCGCAACGAAACAGGAGAAATTTACCGTATAGTCGGCATTGCCGAAGACATTACCCAACGCAAACTAGCAGAAGAATTCCAACAAGTCGCTCAAACCGCTCAAGCAGCCAGCCAAGCCAAAAGCTCATTCTTAGCCAATATGAGCCACGAATTGCGAACTCCCCTCAACGCCATTATCGGTTACAGCGAGATGCTCAAAGAAGACGCCGAGGATTTGGGCTGCGAAGATTTTATCCCAGACTTGCACAAAATTCAAACTGCCGGCAAACACTTGCTATCTTTAATTAGCGACATTCTCGATATTTCTAAAATTGAAGCGGGGCGGATGGAACTTTATTTAGAAACTTTCAACCCGGTTAATTTAATTGACGAGGTAGTTTCTACTGCCGAACCCTTGGTAGAGAAAAAATTTAATAAATTTGAAGTTAATTGTGCTAATGACTTGGGAGTGATGTATGCTGACATTACCAAAACTCGTCAAATATTGCTCAACCTGCTGAGCAATGCAGCAAAATTTACCGAAGGCGGGACTATTACCCTGTCCATTGAAAGAGTTAAACATGACAGCTTAACAACTCAAGAAATAGCAGAACCTTCCGATTTAATAATTTTCCGCGTAGCTGATACTGGTATTGGGATTCCCCCCGAACAAATGCAGCATTTATTTCAAGCTTTTATGCAGGGTGACGCCTCAACTACGCGCAAGTACGGCGGCACGGGTTTGGGATTGACTATTAGCCGTCACTTTTGTTTGATGATGGGCGGTGATATGCAAGTTCAAAGCCAGTTAGGTGGCGGTTCGGTTTTTACTGTGTGCTTGCCGGCGCAAGTAGAATTATTAGTAAGCAGTTAGTCTTACTTTTCGGGACGAAATTGTTAAGCTTTTCTGCATTTAAATTTATTTTTTGGGCTGGCAAGGTACGTTGTTGCGCTTCAGCGCTCATTGCTATAGAAAAGAGCGCTGAAGCGCAACAACGTACCTAAGGTCATAATACGATGCAGCATAAGTCTTATCCTAGTTGATTTGCCGTTTCTGCCGCCCCAAAAGTTGAGCTGCTAATACGCCGCCGACAAAGCCAAAGAAATGCGCTTGCCAGGAAACTCCAGGCTGCGAGGGCAAAACTCCCCAGATTAAACCGCCGTAGAAGAAACCGACAATTAAAGATACCATAATAGACGTAAAACTGCGTTCAAAAAAGCCCCGCAATAGCAAAAATCCGAAGTAACCAAAGATTAATCCGCTGGCACCAATGTGCACGGAATTGGGCGCGCCTGTCAGCCAAACTCCCAATCCGCTGATGAGTACAGTAACGGCACTAACTATAAAAAAGTCGCTTACTTCTTGCAACATTATCAGCCAACCAAATGTCAGAAACGGGAGGGTATTGGCGGCTAAGTGAGCAAAACTGCCGTGCAGAAAAGGCATGAATAGGATGCCTTCAAGTCCGTCGATGCTGCGGGGGCGGACTCCGTAGGAATTCAGCGCGCCTCGAAATATGAATACATCGAGAATCTCAATAATCCAGAGGAGGGAGACGAAGCCGCCGAGAATGGCGACGTGGCTTTGCAATTCGCGGGTGATAGATTTGGTTTCTGGGTTGCTCATGGGTGGTGAGGGCGGTAATGCCGATTATTTATAATTGTAGGAGTTTCTGGCCGATTCACGCTCGGGATAGCTACGATTCACGCACGCAGCGACAGTGGGCGCTGGGTTTCAGGGTTTTTTGCAGCGCCGTGCTTATTTGAAACTATTATAACTTTGATTGAAAATTCCGCATTTTCACGCAGGGAATTATTGACCTCGATGCGTCATTATCGTAGAGGAAGTACAAAAGGAGAGTTAACTGAAGGTTGAAGGTTTAAGGTTTAAGGCAGAGTTTTTACCCCATAGATAAATCCTTGGGCTGGCAATGAGGACACTTTTGCGATCGCACACCGTCTCTCAAAAATAATCAGGAACTACTTTTCTCGGATCAAGTCATTAATTCAAGAAGTTTCATCCGGTAAAGCAAAACGAGCTGCTGTAGGTACTTATTGTAGACAAAATCTCGTACAAGCTCTACAAAGAGTTCTTGGCACCTCGTTGTAAAAGAGGAACAGAGAAATATGAACGTATTTGAGAATACACAGTCCGATCGAATTCTGCCAATTTGGGTATGGCATGGCAAAGAAGAAACCCCTGTTAGTGTCGCTACAAATCCTCAACCTTACGGCCACAAGCCGCGCTTTGACTTGTTGAATCCGCTGAAACAGTGGCTTGACAATAGTGCAATTAAAAGTCAAAAGTTAGCTCGGTTTCTGTGCAAGTTTATTCCCAGCCAGTGTCCGTTTGAGCGGGAAGTCAAAATTTGCGATCGCACTTTATTTTACATTCCGCCGCTGTGCAAGTTAAATCCGCTTTACGAGCAAGTGGTGGGGCTGCGCTTTCGTGCTTTGTGTTATTTGGCCGATGAGTGCGGCGAGGATGTGACTCATTATTGTTAATTCGGAAAAAACTTAAATTTCTAACTCTCTTTTTCACCCTCCCTTCTCCTTGTTGGGGAGGGTTTCTTGTTTGGTGCGGGCGAATCTGGGTTCGGAAGTGCCGCGTAGCTATCCCGATCGTGAATCGCCCTTCTTTACCTAATCTAGAGCCTTCACCTTAATATCAGTTGGTGCGTGCTGAGAATCTCCCCAAATTTCAGGTAGCGGTGTCACCCAAGAAATCGGTACAGAAATCACATCTAAAGTTTCACCATTTTTAAAGACTTCTAAAGTATATCCAGATTCGGGCTGCTTGTTCGTGGGTGGCAGATAATCTAAAACAACTCCTGTGTCCCCTTTCTTTACTGGACTATTAGGAATATCTTGCTTGAGTCTTACCCACTGAAATAATGTTGCTGTTGTCATTGTTGAGCCTCCCTATGACTTGTCAGGATAAAGGGTGATAAATTTAACCATCTCGGATGCCTCATCTTGTTGCCAGATAGTAACAACTTTAACTAATCGATTGTTAGGGCCATACCACTGAATTTTGACTTTAAAGCGAGTACCCCAACCTGTAGAGGTAACTTCTGCCACTTCAGCACCCTCTACAGCTTCCATTATATCTCTCTTGAGAATTTGCCAATTTTCTTGGTTGTAACCCGCTAGAGCTAAATACTCCGATTTATCATCTTTAGGCTGGTAAACAAGTAAGTAGTTTGCGCTCTTCTGGTCTTGAATGAGTAAGTTTGAAGGTATTCACATTAATTGCGCCCTAATCCCTAGCTCAAGCATATCATTGATGAGAAGTGCGATCGCCCTTTCGGAAGCTAATACAGCAGATTTCACATTTGTAGAGGCGGTTCTCAGAGTTCCCGCCCGCGATGATATGAAATGGGTGCATCTGGGTTTTGAAGAGGACTCTCGCATCGCATGACCGCATATCAGTTATTAGTTATAATTTCATATTGACGGAGGTCAGATTTTAGAGGCGACCCCACGGATAAATTCGGGGGAAGAGAGGATTTTAGATTTTCGATTTGGGATTGATTCCACGGATAAATCACGTGGCGGGTACCATCAAGAAATTCTTGGTCATGCTTCGCCCCTACGCACATATTTGTCAAACCAAAATGCACCCCATGAAATTTGCTGCGACGATCCAACGGAGGACTAAAGTCCTTACTACGAACCTATTTGGAGTGACTATCCCTGTCTTCTTCGTCTTCTTCTCTAATATCCTGGAAAATATGCCAAACCAAGCAAACCATACCAATCCCCAATCCTGAAACTGGATCTAACCAGGAGATTAAATTGACGATGCCAAACTCGGTCAATTGTCCAACAATGCAGGTGAATTTGTGATTTTTTACAATAGGTTTGAACTTCATGTCGGTGCTAACAGCGACAGCCCTAAAAGTAAGGGGAAACGCCTTGCTGTCATCGGCGAACCGAGTGCGGGAAACACTACTTCGCTGATACGATGTGGCTGTATTTTAATATCATTTTTACATAATTTTAGTACAAAATTTGTGTTGGTTTGTTTATCTTGGATCGCATATAGCCTTTCTCAGAAAGGTGAGAACGGGGAATAGGGAATAGGGAATAGGGAATAGGGCATAGGGCATAGGGCATACCTCACTTTTTTGAGAACCGCTATAGGTGCGTCGCTATCAGATTGTCGATATGCAAGTCAGAGATTTTGGGTGGCGACGCACCCTACTAACTGCTATCCGATTTCGTAAGGAAAAATTAGATCCTGCTGATTCGTGAAGTTGTACAGGAAGCTATTGCCGCTGGCTATCTAAGTTTGGAAGCGGAAAATCAAATGCAGCATCTTTTTGCCTCAGCCAAGTGGGATTTGGAAGATTTGAATGCTTTTATGAGTTTGCAGTTAGCATCTATGGCTTGTCGCGTCAAACAAGAGTCTTTGGAATTGAGTAATTTGCGCGATTTATCGGAAAAAAATCTTACTCAAACAATAGGGGAACACTAATGCGCTTCAATTGAAAAACGCATTAGTGAATATTTTTTCTGCTTAAATTGTGGCGAGACGATCGCCCTCGGGCGGATATTTGATGTTTGTCACACTTTGAGTGTGCGAGTTGGGGGTTGCACCGCCGTAATAGTCTAAATACCACTCTACAAATTGATGGATGCCTTGTTCTATCGGGGTACTAGGCTTAAACCCTACATCCGCCATCAAATCATCTACATCTGCATAGGTAGAAGGTACATCACCAGGCTGCATTGGTAACAAATTTTTAACCGCTTTTTTGCCCATTGCCGTTTCAACTACTTCAATAAATGCCAGCAATTCCACTGGGGAATTATTGCCAATATTGTAAATTTTATAGGGAACGGTGCTTGATGTTTCTGAATTGGATTGAGGAGGCTTTTCCATGACTCGCACAACTCCTTCAATGACATCATCAATATAAGTGAAGTCGCGCTGCATTTTGCCGAAATTGTAAACATCAATGGGTTTGTTTTCCGCGATCGCCTTTACGAACTTAAAATATGCCATATCCGGTCGTCCCCAAGCCCCATACACTGTAAAAAAGCGTAATCCCGTCATTGGCAAGTTGTACAAGTGGCTGTAGGAATGAGCCATCAATTCGTTAGCTTTTTTTGTGGCGGCGTAAAGCGATATGGGATGATCCACATTATCGCTAACAGCAAAGGGAATCTTGGTATTATTGCCATAAACGGAACTGGAAGAAGCAAAGACTAAATGTTTGATTTTGCTGTGACGACAACCTTCTAAGATATTCAAAAATCCCATTAGGTTGCTGTCTGCATAAGCATGGGGATTTTCCAGGGAATAGCGCACACCAGCTTGGGCTGCGAGGTGGACAACTCGGTCAAATGTTTGATTTTGGAAGAGTTGGGATACTAAAGTGCGATCGCTCAAATCTAACTGCTGAAAAGTAAATTCTGAATGCGGCTGGAGTTGAGCCAAACGCGCTTTTTTGAGATTGACATCATAATAGTCATTTAAGTTGTCTATACCGTAAACCTGTTCACCTTGGGACAATAATCTTTGGGCTAAATGGTACCCTATAAAGCCTGCTGCGCCTGTGACTAAAATTTTCATTGTGGGTAATTGGTGATGGAAATAATTTCAAGGGATCTCTAACTAATTTGACCGGAGAGATTCATCGCTTGCAATACAGGATATTTCGCGGAAGCAGGATAGTGTAAAATGTTGATAGTTCCGGGTTGAACCTTGAGAGATTCCTGTTGAATTGGCAAGCCTAAAACTTGATTTAATGCTCCCTGAATTTCGCCAATTTCGGCAACAACTAATCCGGTACAAAGAGAGGAAGTTTCGCGCGATCGCCCAGAAATTGTCTGATGCCAAGTCTGCATGAATTTTTCGGTTGAGATGGATAACTGCACTGTGGGCTGGGAACACGATCGAATTAGTTTTTCTGCCATTTGTGCGGAATTGGCTCCCTCACTGTTAAGGCAAAAATTGAGAGGGCTTTTCTCGATAATTCTGGCAATACTGTCGATATAAACGTCTTTTTCACTGTCTGCGGGTACTAGCAACAAACGCAGTCCTTGTTTGCCTTCTTTCAGTTTAGGTAAAATTTCTCCTAAATGATTTGTCAAATTCATCGCTTCTAATTCAGCCTGATATTCTGCACCAACAAAACTCAGAATGCTAATCCCACAATTAGACTGCTGTAGGGTATGAAAGTCTTGACATTTCATCCCGATCGCGGTACTGATTAATGCTTTGATTGTCCCGCCGTGAGTGACAATTAAGATTGTTTTACCAGCATATTTTGGCAGAATATCAGCCCAAAAATTTTGAGCTTGGCGGTAGAGATTTTGGACTGGAAAATTTTGTGGTTTGACTAAAGTGGTAACTGAATTGCTACCGGAGGAATTATCCTCAGTTTCAGCAGACATCTGAAATTCGTGAGGGCGTTCTCTCCAACAGCGGTAATCTTCAGCAAGGTGTTCTCGAACGTATTTGAATGATAAACCATTCCAAGCGGGTAAGTCAATTTCTTTTAAGTTTTCATGGATGTGCAATTCTGGGTGACTGTCGGCTATAGTTGCGATCGCACTTAAAATCTCGCTAGTTGTCTCTCTAGCGCGCTGAAGTGGGCTGCTGTAAACAAAATCTATGGGAATGGTGCTTAAAGAAAGTCCTGTTTGATAGGCGGTTAAACGACCTTTTTCAGTTAGGAAAGAATCGTCGCAGCAGCCTTGATAAAGTCCTTGCTGATTATAAATACTTTGACCGTGACGGACGAGGATAACGCGAGTTGTATTGTTCATGATTGTAATGAAGGAAGAAGGAAGAAGGAATAAGGAAGTTTTTTACTTTTTTATTGGTTATTCTCAAAAACTAAAAGTTGTGCGTAAAGTACCGATGTAAATTGGATCATTATTGCTGTTATGTTCTGGATTAGTTATCGCCAACAAACCCAAAGTTACTGCTAGATTATCTGTTAATTGCCTCCGATAAAATGCTTCTAAATGCAGTGATGTGTCCGAGTCGATATATTCTCGATCGTCTTCGATAAAATCGCTGTTTATTACTTTAGGTTGTTGGCCTATAACTATGCCTCCTACACTGTCTTCTGAACCCAAATTGGGGAAGGCTAAAGTTACCGCCCAGTTAAACATACTAGCTTGAGGTCGATCGCGCAAATCAAGGGCCTGGGCGCGGGTATATCCCACCCAACCTCCGGCTGTGACTTGGCGACTGAGTTTGACAGTGGATTGAATGCCGAAGGAATTGGCTGCAATTGCATCGCTTTCGCCGTCAAAAGGATCATTTGCCCGATCGCTCCCTGTTCCCGTATCCAGGCTATTATAAGAACGGACGTAGGTTAAACCAACTCCGATATTATTAGTTGGACGGAGAGTTAATTGGGCGATCGCACCATAAGCTGCTTTCCCGAAACCAATTGCCGGATCATTTACTTTATCAGCCACAAATCCGACATCTAAACTAACATTTTTACTAACAGCATAACTCACTCCAACACCGCTACCTTCGCCGTGACGATAGATCGGATTTCGCTGTCCAAAACGGGATACCGCACCCCGACTGCTGCCGCTTAAATTAGGATTAAGAGTATCAGTATAGTCGTTGAGACTGCCGCCGACAGCTTCCACATAAACTACGGCTTGATTGTTGATGGGAAACCGATATTCTAATCGACTGAGTTCAAATTGATTTTTGCTTTCGCCTTGAAAACTCAAATTAGCCATGTCTGTTCCCGCAGCGTCGCTAACTTTAGGAATGTTGTTAGCTTGCAGTCTCGTTCTGAGTCGATCTTTCCCCGTAAAACTCGTGTCAAAATTCAATCTGACTCGATAGCCAAAAGTAAGATTACTATCAACATCACCTTCACCATCTGCCTTTTCATTTCCCTCAACTCCAATAACTCCTAACAGCGCCTCTCCTTCCAATTTGGTAGTAGTTGAAAATTGCTGCACGGCATCTAAACGTTGTGACAAAGTTTCGATTCTACCCCGCAAACTTGCCAACTCTCCCTGGAATTCTGTTTGCAGTTTACTCAGAATTTCCAAGTCTTCGCGGGTGATTAAATTAGCAGTATTAGTCCCAATTTGCTGATTTAGGCGATCGAGGGCTGCATTCAAAGCTGCGGCAAATTCGTAGCGGGTTAAAGCACGATTGCCACGAAAAGTGCGATCGGGATATCCGACAATTAACCCGTAACGTTCTACCAAAGATTGAAGGGCTTGAAATGCCCAATCCGTAGGTTTAACATCGGATAATTCGGAGACGGAGGTAATGTTTGCTAAAGATTCATCCTTTCGTGTTTCCTTCATTTCTGAGTCCACGAAGGTGGACTTTGTTTGTGTAGATGCGGTTTCAACCGCCGATTCTATTTGTGCGGTTTCAACCGCCGATTCTATTTGTGTAGATGGGTTTTCAACCGATGATTCTATTGGTGTAGATGGGTTTTCAACCGATGATTCTATTTGTGCAGTTTCAACCGATGATTCTATTTGTGCAGTTTCAACCACCGACTCCGATCTAACTTGATTGAGAGAAATTTGACTATTAGTGATAGAAGATAAATCGCCATCTATCTCAGCCAACTCGCTGGCATAAACCGGAGTAGCTGTCGTCAAAGCAATTAGAATAACTACGGAAAATTGAGAAACCATGAGTAAAATAAAAACGGCAATAATTCAAGATAGAAAATTCACATTTACCGAAAATAATTGGTTGAAAGCCTCTCCCTTTGAGGGAGACATAAAAACCAGACTATTCATTACTCCAATCCTCTTCCTTTTAGGTAGAAGTTGCTCTCAAACTGTCAACTGTCAACTGTCAACTGTCAACTGTTGAACGCATTAACGGGAAATAGCAAAGGAATCCGCTTCATCCGGCAAATTATTGCCGGCAGATTGTACAGCATACATTGCTGCGTATTTGTCGCCCAAACGTAGCAGTTCAGAATGAGCACCCTGTTCCAAAACTTTGCCACCTTCAATATACAGAATTGTGTCAGCTTGTTCGGCTGCTTTCAAATTGTGAGTAATCCAAAAAGTCGTGCAATTCTGAGTCAATCTTTCCAAGGCTTCGCTAACCTCACGTTCGTTTTCTTGGTCTAAACCAGTTGTCGGTTCGTCTAAAATGACGATCGGAGATTGACGCACAGCCGCACGAGCGATCGCAATTCGCTGCCTTTGTCCCCCCGAAAGCGTCGATCCTCGTTCTCCTAAAATAGTATCGTAGCCGAGAGGTAATGCTTCGATAAAATCGTGAGCATTAGCCAAACGGGAGGCCGCTTCAATTTCAGCATCAGTTGCATTCAAACATCCGTAAGCAATATTATCCTTGACGCTGACAGCAAACAAAACACTCTCTTGTAACACGATACTAATCTGTTGTCGCAACGAATCAACTTTGTATTCGCGCAAGTCATGTCCATCAATTAAAATGCCTCCTTCCACAGGATCGTAAAGCCGAAGTAACAGACTGACTAAACTCGATTTGCCACCGCCAGAAGGCCCGACTAAAGCAACTTGCTGACCTGCTTTTATTTGAAAACTCATGTTTTGCAAAATCACTTTTTCCGCATCATAAGCAAACATTACATTTTTAAATTCAACTCCACCTCGGAAACGTGGTGCTGTCACTGTACCCCGCAAATCGCGAATTTCGGGTACCGTATCAAGGAGGTCGATAATCCGTTCTCCCGAAGCCGTGGCTTTAGAAATTTGGGCGGTATATTTTGCCAACTGCCGCATCGGTTTAAATGCTGTTTTGAGGTAATTAATGAATACCAATAATTCCCCAGGTGAAACCATTTTATCCAGCACTAATTGCACGCCACGCCATAAAATTATAGCTGTTGCAACTGCAACCAACATCTCTACAGTTCGCTCCAATCCCGCTGCTAGTTTTTGCGATTCTGCTCCTTCATGTAAGCTTTTTTGGTTGTCTTTATTAAAGGAACTTTCTAACATTCCTTGGAGCGAAAGAGCTTGCACTACTTTAATGGCACTCATTGCTTCGGCGGCGGTGGCGGCCATCGCTCCTTCGCGCTTGCGCTGCTTGCGAGCTACTTTTTGAATCTGCTTGGAAAGGTGAGCGGAAACGAGGATAAATAGCGGAAAAACTGCGATCGCAATTATCGCCAATTCCCAATTCATCCACAGCATCACCCCCAGCATTCCCGTGAGTGTAAAAATATTGGTAAATAGTGGCAGTGCTGCGGTGACAGTAGCTTCACGAATGCGCTCTACATCGTAGGTAACGCGGGTAATTAAATCCCCACTTTTAGCTTTACTATGAAATGACAAAGAAAGCCGTTGCAAGTGACTGTAAAGAGTCCCCCGAATTTCGGTCATGATGTGAGTAGCAGCTAAAGCCATGCCGATCGTACTAATATAAGCGCAAGCGGCCCGCAAAGCTGCGATCGCCACAATTGCCACAGCGATGACTGTTAACAACTCAATGGTGCTGAGATTTCTAATAATTGGAAATGTTTGAGAAGCGGTTTCAAATCCCGACAGCAGAATGTAGTCAAAGATTATTTTCAGAGGCCAAGGTTCTAGCAAACGAAAGGCCGTTTCAGCGATTAGTGCTAAAAATGAAATTAAAAGCAAAACCTTTTGATGGCGAATCTGTGGCCAGAACTTTTGGATAATTCGTCCCAGTCCGGGTATAGTTTCTTTAACACTTTTAGTTTCCGGCATTTTAGAGTCCTTGAAATGATGAATTGTGCAATTTTATCTCCCTTTTGATAGATGCTGAAAAAACTAGATTGGTTGGGTAGTTCGCTTATCCGACAGTCCGCCAGGGAATGAATTCCCTGGCTCATAGCTAAAGTCCTCTGAAGAGGACTAATGAGTTGAAAATTATTCTTCTCAGTCCTCTTTAGAGGACTTTCGCTTTGAGGCAGGGGTTTAAACCCCTGGCGGACTACTGGAGAGCAAATTTGACTATTCTTACAAAACAGAAGATGCTGCTTCCAAAACCTGCGATCGCTCCGGTTGTAATACCTTAACTTCCACTTTACGATCGCCCGTTCGATCGAACCGAGAAGTAATATAACGGTTGATTGTGCGATCGACTGAAATAAACATTTTTTCCAACAGCGGATTGCGATTTCCGAAGGCAATTTTGCGTACAAAAGGTCGAACAATCGCCTGATGGCGGCGCTGTCCCAATCTGCTGTAGCGCTTTTTGAAATACTTGTCTTCAGTCAGATTCCATTTAGTGCGGAAATGTTCCAAACTTGCCACTTCCCAAGCATCGCTCCAGCGTAGCATGAAAAAGGAAAAATCAGACCATTGCAGCGGACCAGGAACGTAAGTAACTACCGAGTCAGTTTCGCAATAAATAGTGCCGCCCGCATTCGTCACACTCATGCAGAAATCAATGTGTTCGCGCGTGCTCAGCAACGCTTCATCTAGTTTGCCGATGCGAGTAAATATTTCGGTGCGGACTAACATACAGTGAAATTCGGCAAATTCGCACTGGCTTCTGTGGAGTTGTTCGCGCACTTCAGCCACCGGACGATTGACGAAATGATGTTTTTCATGTACCTTCCGCTTGACTTTAGTTTTGCCCGGTTTTTGTTCCAAGACAATCCGCGCTTCTCCTCCCGCTAAATGGATGGTTTCATGCAGTGGATTGCCGATGCAGGTGAGGGGACAAACGACAGAGGCTTTGGTTTCGGTGGCACATTCCAAAAGGCGATCGAGCCAGCCGGGAGTGACAACAACGTCGTTGTCAATGAACAGCACGTATTCAGTTTCAACTCGATCTAAAGCGAGATTTCTAGCTTCATTGGGCGCTAAATAAGTTTCTGTCCGCAATAGTTGAAAGCCTTTTTCTTTTGCCTGTAATTCCAAATATTGCTGTATCATTGATGGTGAGTTGCCATCAACATATATTAGGGAAAACGGCGTTTCTGTATGTTCGTACAGACTTTCTAAAGACTCGCGAGAGTAACTAAAACGTTCGCGGGGTGAGACAACGATCGTAACTTTTGGTGATATCACAGTGGTAACTCCTATTCTTCAGTCCGCGCAGGCGGACTTCGTTTGTGTAGTAGCGATTTCAATCGCCGAGTAATCAAAGCAAAAACAAACTCAGATTTGCCATTAAATGCTGTTAGTAAGAGCAAACTTTGGGCTGATACTATTAGTGGCGATAATTGGCTTGGATGACTCTAAAACTTCCTGATAAACGGTTTGCCAATTAGCTTGTTCGACAGCGGGATTTAGGTGTTCGATCGCCTTTTTTCTAGCAACTAAGCCGAGTTTTTGTCGCAGTTCGGGTTTGAGGGCAAGTTGTCGCAAAGCAACTGCTAATTCTGCTGCTGAACCTGGATTGACTAACAGTGCATCCACCTCGTTTTCCAGAATGTCGCCGATCGCATCTACCTTTGTACCCACGATCGCCTTTCCTGCTAACATTGCCTCTAACATGGCGTTGGGACAGCCATCGTGCAGGGAAGGAATGGCAAAAATATCGATAATTGGCAGGTAAGCAAGGGCCGTTTCTCGGCTGACAAGTCCAGTGATAATCAGCTGATCGCCCAATCCGCTGTTTTGCACTTCTTGCTGCCAGTAATCCCGTTCGCGATCGGCAAAATCCCCGATTAAAAGCAGCGTTAAATCAACGTCGGCGCTGATTTTGCCGCAAGCTTCCATCAAATATTCGATGCCCTTCTTGTCGCGAAAACGACCAACTGAGCCGATGACAGTGCCCCGCAATTCACCGGGCACAACAGGAGCCGACAGTTGGGTAAAGTCGATCGCACCGATCGAATTCCAAAACGCCGAAGATTTGTGCTGAATGCTGGGGGCTAAAATGCGGCCTCTCGTTTGCAAATCGCGGCTAACAAACGTTACCCAATCCGAATTTTCTAAGATCCAAACAGTTTGGCCATGCTGTTTGGCATTGAAAATATGTTTGTGCAAATCGCTACCCCGAATGCTGTTGATAACCGGCACATTTTGTTCGCGGGCTAGCAAAGTAGTAATAAAACCAGTTTCATTGATAAAAAAAGCATGAAACAGATTGTAATTGTATTTTTGATGCAAGTTTTTTAATTGAGAATAAATCTCGCTCAAAAAATCCTGCATAATCGGCTCACTCGATCGCACAGGCGGATACAAACGGTGTACCAAAACACCATCTCGATCGACAGTTTCGATCCTCGCCCGCTGGGGTTCACCGGCCACAAACTTCCGCTGTTTGGAATGAAAAACAGCAACGTGAACTTCGTATCCCGCATCCAACATCATGTGAGCAATTCGGTGTACCGACTCTCCCACTCCACCCACTTCTGGCGGATATTCCAAACTTGCAATACAAACTTTAACTGTCATTAAATTCACTCCTCAATTTGATAATTTTTGTGCTTATGCAGGGCTTCGATCCCCCCTAGCCCCCCTTAAGAAGGGGGGGGCCGGAAGCAGTCAAAGTCCCCCTTCTTAAGGGGGATTTAGGGGGATCTAGACTTAGGTAAAAGCGAGATTTCCCAAGGATTTTATGCGGCAACAGCCGGTACTTTCAGTAAAGCTTTCAAGAAAACAGCAGTTTTATCTACTCCCTGCAAGTCAAACCTCACCGGATTTGGCGTTTCCATCAAACATTTCACAATCTTGAGAGCCAACTTTTTTGGTTCTAAATCGGCTGGATGAATCACGTTTAAAATTCCCAATTTTTCCAGCTTTTGGCTTCTGATAGTTTGTTCGAGATCGCCATTTCCAACAAATGGCAACATCATGGCTCGCACCCCAGTTGTCAAAATATTCATGGTAGTGTTGTAGCCTCCCATACTAATAGACATATCCGCTTTTTTCATGTATGTCAGCAGATTTGGTGTATATCGCTGAATGTTAATGTTGGGTTGAGTGGATACCAAAAGCTGCATTTGAGCAAACTTTGCTTCAGGAAAAAACGGCCCCGTAAATATCTGGATTTGATGGGGAACAATCTGCTGCAAAATCGGAGCTGCTTCTACTAAAGACTCTAGCAGTTCGTGTCCGAATCTACCGCCGCCGATACTCGCCAAGATTAGCGGTTTGTCGGAGTCGATCGCAGCTTTGTCCTCATCATTAAGGACTGGATTTTCCGGCGAAGACTGAACCACGTATCCCGTGTAATGGACTGGACAGTTTAAGTCGCTAATTCGGGAGAAGCTTTCCTCCAAGGGTTGAAATTGCCGATCGCCGTGAATCAATAATAGATCGAAGTATTGATTCATTAGTTTACAAATCTTTTCTTCATGCCTTTCTTGGTCTTGTTTGGTGACAACAATATCCCGCAAACTGCAAACTACTTTTGTCACTCTTCCTTTGGCTTTTACTTGTTCTAAAAGTGGAATCAGCTCAAAAGAAAACCGCCTCCTACCAAAGGGAAATAACTCGATCATCAAAATATCCGGTTGAAAAAAGTTGAAAATCTCTAAAAGTCGCTCCTTCCTAAAGTCTTGAACTTCTTCAAGACTGCGATTGTCGTCAACAACCGCAAGATTTTGAAATTCTGGATCGGTTTCGATCGCAGGCAAATTCACAACTTCAACTCCAGCAGGAATTTCAAATCCGGCAATCGCTTTTCCACCGTTGACAAAACAAATCTCGAAGTCTGCAACTAAACCGCGCACAATTTCCATACTGCGGACTAGGTGTCCGATACCTAAGATGTGCTGACAGTAAAACATGAGCTTTTTCATCAGACTTTTACCTCTACTTTTGCTGTAAATTCTATTGTTGGCTGCGGGTTTTCTACTTGAGTTGAGTTCAAGAGTCCATCGAACAATTCGCGAATTTCACCCACGTTTCGTTCCAGGGAAAACTGTTGCAAAACCCGCTGTCTTCCGGCTTTGCCAAACTGCGCCATCAATTCAGGCTGAGTTAGCAATTTTGCTAAAGCCTCGGCTAAAGCTGGCGGATTTTTTTCTGGAACCAAAAAGCCATTTTCCCCGCTTTCTACCAGTTCGCTAATGCCAGAAATATCGGTAGAAACAACCGGAATTTTCATTGCCATTGCTTCTAATAAAACATTGGGAATTCCATCGCGATCGCCATTTTCCATGACTTGACAAGGTAGCACAAATATGCTTGCTCTCTGATATACTTTGACTAGCTCATCTTGAGTCATTTTCCCGGCTAGAGAGACAACATCCGCTACATCCAAATCGGCGATTAATTGTTCGAGTTCTGCTTGCAGAGGGCCGTAACCAACGATGTCGCACTGAAATTTATAACCTTGCTGTTTCAACTGCTGGCAAGCTTGGATCAAGTAAGGAAATCCTTTTTTTTCGCAATACCTACCGACGCTCAAAATCAAGGAAATTTCAGTTTTGTGTTTGGCAAATGCTGAGGTGAAGCGGGTTAAATCGATGCCATGATAGGACAAGTAAATCGGCGTGTTGCTTTGGGAAACAGAGCGCAAATAGCGGTGATTGAATCCAGTACAGGTAAGTACAAATTCTGCACTGCTAATTCTGCGATCGAGCACTTCCGGTTCTGTCAAGTAAATATCCTTAGCGTGAGCAAAGATATTGTAAGAGAAATTGCCAAAAATCTTAGCGATTTCCGTCGTTGCTGTCGGAATGTTGGCAAAGTGTGCTTGCAGGTGAGAAAGTCCCAATTCCTGCATTTTTGCTGCCAAATATCCCGCTTGCAAAAATTCATTCCAGCGCTTCTTTTCCGGCCGCTGCAAGTGAAATTGCAGCGCTTGCCAATATTGCCTCGGACTTTGAGACAAAAGTCGCCCGTGAACTTTTAGCAAACTAATTAAATCTTGAAAGCTGAAATTCGGCAGCAGTGTCGGAATGTAAGTAACGCTAGCTTTGACTTTATCCACATCGGGATGATTTTTTTCATCCGTCGGTTTGCGGAGAGAAAACAAGTGCAAGGATACTCCTTGACGTTCTAATTCCAGAATTTCATTCAAGATGAAAGTTTCCGAAAGTTTCGGGTAAGTTTTGAGCAGGTAGCCTGCGGTTTTGCGATTTTTAGACATATATAGCAGTTGACAGTTGATAGTTGACAGTTGACAGTTAACACCGATGAAATTTATCTGCGTTTATCTGCGTTTATCCGCCTTATCTGCGGTTGCAATTCGATCGCCTTATTGAATTGTGACAATTGGCTTTGGCTTGAGTGCTGAAAAATCGAACTCAATGGAAGTTACCGGGTTAGATAACAGGTGAGAAATATAATGAGAAATTCGCGGCAGTCCACCCAAATCTAAACCGGGAGCCACAGCGCAATAAAGAGTTTTCTCTAATTTAGTTAAAAGCAAATCCATCAAATTTTCTGGAGTCACTTCGCAGGGATGAATCATTTTCAGCAAACCGAGTTTAGACATTTTTTCAGCTCGCATCAATTGCTCGCTAGCGGGTTTTATTCTGGGAATTGCGATCGTCCTTTTTCCCAAAGAAAGCACTTCCGTAATTGTGTTGTACCCGCTCATACAAACGACGACATCCGCTGCATCTATATAACTCATCAAATCGTCGGTAAAATCCAACATTTCAACTTGAGGATTTAACGCAGCTTTTTGATAAAGTTGCTCTCGATGTTCGGCGGGCATTTCCGAACCGCAAATAATTACGCTGCGAATTTTTTTTGTTGTTTGTTGCGCCACTCCTGTTAAGTAAGTGTCAACGACATGATAGCCATCTTCGCCGCCGCCCGGTGTCACCAAAACTAACTGTTCGTACTCTTGTACTTGCAATTCTTGCCGTCTGGCTTCTCGACTTTTCAACCCCGGTTCTTTGCGGATATAGCCGCAATAGCGCACCTTTTGAGCAACTGCCGGCGGAAATTGATACTCGCGACAAATATCAAATACTTCCGGCATACCGACTACCAAAATCTGGTCGTAAAACTTCTCGACTGCTTGGTAAAAACCGTGTTCTTGCCACTCACTAATTGTCTTTTCTGGTGCATCCAAAATGTCGCGCAGCAGCAGTAAAAGTTTGGTTTGCGGCAACTGTTTTTTCAAGAATTTAAGTGTTGTCACCAACTCATTTTTGATGCCGTAAGGCTTTTTATCGACTAAAATAGCATCGGGTTTAAAGTTGATTGCTGCCATCAAAATCAAGTCCGATCGCATTTTGATAGTTTCAGAAATGTCAGTCTTCAAATATTTGACTGATATTTCCCCACTTTCGCCCCGATTCAAACAGGGAATTTTGATGTAGTCAAGTCTCGGCGGCAGTCTAAAACTTTGCAGCATCGGCGAACCGGATACTACCAAAATGGAAAGTTCGGGAATAGAACTTAGTAAATGTTCGCAAATGGTCAGCATTCTACGGATGTTGCCGAGACCAAATGCGTCGTGGGAGTAAACCATCAGTCTCATAGTCAATGTGCCTCAATTTAGTCAGCAGTCATTGGTCATCAGTCATTAGTTGAAAAAGAGCGCAACTAACAGTCAACTGTTTGCTAAGCTCAAGCAAGAACAGTGCAAGAATTTTCTGAGACTGAATAATTAATTTTGGCATTAATTTTTTCTTTGGCAATTGGCACGCTGCCCGTACCAGAACGACCGATGCCAAGGTAATAAAAACCAGCTTTTTCTAGAAGGTCTGGGTCGAGAAAATTGCGACCGTCGATGACGATCGGATTGGCCATGTGGCGGGCAATTTTGCTGTAGTTTAACTTGCGAAACTCTTGCCAATCTGTCACCAATACTAAGGCATCGCAACCATCGGCAAGTTGTTCGGCATCAGCAGTTAGGGTAACTTGCGACAGGTTGGAATGCGTGCTGTCGGGGGAAATAATCGGGTCGTAGGCTTTGACTTTGGCACCCAAACGATTGAGTTGCAAAATCAAATCTAAAGCTGGTGCATCGCGCATATCGTCGGTGTCTGGTTTGAATGTTAAACCTAATAATCCGATGGTTTTGCCTTTGAGGATTTTCAGAACTTGCTGGAGTTTTTCGATCGCAATTAATCTCTGATATTCGTTAGTTCTGACGGCAGCATTGAGTAATTGAGCTTCGTAACCGTAGTCTCTGGCGGTGTGAATTAAAGCAGAAACATCTTTGGGAAAACAGGAACCTCCCCAACCGATGCCGGCTTGCAGAAATTTGTTGCCGATGCGGGAGTCGAGTCCGATTCCTTTCGCTACTTGAGTAACATCTGCACCAACTCGATCGCAAATATTTGCTACTTCATTAATGAAACTAATTTTAGTTGCCAAAAACGCATTAGCCGCGTATTTGATCGTTTCTGCCGAACTCAAATCGGTAACGACGACGGGAACGGGAGGCAAAGAAGGAGCGGCAGCAAATTTGCGTTCTATAATTGGAGTGTAGAGTTGTTGCATCAACTCGATCGCCCGTTCGCTGTTGCTACCTAAAACAATGCGATCGGGATTGAAAGTATCGGCAACTGCTGAACCTTCCCGTAAAAATTCCGGGTTGCTGACGACATCAAAACCTGCAATTGTCTGCTGGCTTTCGGCAACACCATCGAGCACGATCCCGCGCACCCAATCTCCCGAACCAATGGGAACAGTGGATTTATTTACTATTACTTTGTAGCCGCCGTTGAGATGAGTTCCGATGCCGCGGGCCACTGCTTCAACATAGCGAGTATCGCTTTCACCGGTTGGCAAAGCCGGAGTACCCACAGCAATGAACAAAATGTCGCCGTGTTCCACGCCAGCAGCTAAGTCTGTCGTGAATTCCAGCAGTCCGCTTTCCATCGCAGAGTGCATGATTTCTGTCAATCCGGGTTCAAAAATTGGAGATTTTCCCGACTGCATCAGGGCTACTTTTTCAGCATTATTGTCTATACAGATTACGTGATGTCCTATTTCTGCCAAGCAAGCTCCTGTTACCAGACCAACATATCCTGTACCGATGACACAAACGCGCATGAGGGCAATTCTCCTATGGGGTTAAGTTGAGGACAGCCTCTCGGGTAAGTTGCGATCGCCCTTGGGTGTCTTTAAGTTTTATGACGACTTTCTAAATATAATTTCCCAATTCTTTATGAAGTCTTCATGAAGCTTTGATGAGAAAACTCTCACGAAACTCCGGTGATTTACTGACAAATTGGGAATTTGGGCAGCTAATTTGGTAGCATATGTAACATAGGTACGGCCGATCGACAATGAGAAACCGCCCGATGCTTGCGAAAAAAATATTCGCACATTCGAGAAAGACAAAAAGATTAGTTCGCAGTAAGGACTCTAGTTCTTTTTTTGAGGACTGAAGTCCTCACTACAAACCCGATCGCGGGCGCGTTCGGGAATCGATCGGACATGACACAACAAAAATCTCACAAAAATCCCCCTCAGTGAGGGGGATTATGTCAAAGTTGTCTCAGTAATTACACTGAGAATTGCCTAACAAAAATTACATTGGTTAGGTTGAAAAAATTTATGAACTTTACCGAAATTTATTAATTAGGTCAGGGACAGACAAGAATTTGTTTCTTTTAAGTGCGATCGCACCCGCAAGAGCAAGTCATTGAAACTAAAAGGCTTAGTAACGCATTCGCTAGCGCCAGATTCCAATGCCGAAACCAATTCTTGTCGGTCAGTACGGGCTGTTACCACAATAATCGGCCGCTGTTCTCCTCGGTTGCGCAGTTCCCGGAGTACCGTCATACCGTCGATCGCAGGCAACCCCAAATCCAGCAATAATAGGTCAAATTCGCTCTCTGTTGCCATTGACAGAGCTTGCGGGCCATTTTCCGCTACCGCAGTAGCAAATCCTTGTTTTTTGAAGCCTTTCTCCATAAAAGCAGCGATTTTAACTTCATCTTCCGCAATCAAAATTCGGTACATAATTTTTGTATTAAATGACAAGCCACCTATAACCTTTAAATTATGACAAATTCCCATGAATAAATTGTGAAATTATTATGAGATTTTTTTCACGATCGCAGCCGATACCCCATGCCGCGAACAGTTTCAATTAGACTAGAGCCTAATTTCTTCCGCAAATAACCAACATAAACATCGACAATATTGGAACCGGGATCGTAATCGTAACCCCAAACTCGATCCAACAACTGTTCCCGACTCATCACCTGTCCGGGATGGCGAAAGAAGGTTTCTGCGAGGGTAAATTCTCGGGCGGGCAAGTCAATAGTGCGATCGTCCACTTTCACTTTTCGAGTTCGCAAATCGAGTGTTATGTTGCCAATTTTAAGTAGCATTTCCTCTGAAATGCTGCGATCTTCCCGACCGCGCAAGCGCGCGCGCAACCGCACCAACAACTCTTCAAAACGGAAAGGTTTAGTTAAATAATCGTCAGCACCGCCCTCAAATCCGGCTACTTTAGTTTGAATATCATCGCGCCCGCTCAAGATAATAATCGGCAATTCTTCTCCCTGTCCGCGCAATTCCTCAAGAATTTGCAATCCATCCTTGCCGGGGAGTCCTAAATCGAGAATCATTAAATCGAATTCGCCTTCTATAACCATTATTAAGGCATCGCGAGCATCAGCAGCAACGGCAGTCATAAAACCGTGCGATCGCAGACCTTTTTCGATAAAAGTAGCGATTCTGGGTTCGTCTTCAGCAATTAGAATTCTACTCATGAGTTGAGAGTTAAGAGTTGAGAGTTAAGAGTTGAGAGTTAAGAGTTGAGAGTTGATAGCAGTATAATTAGATGCTACTTTCTAGATTCAGATGGTTCATCGATCGGCAAAACGACAGCGAAAGTCGAGCCAGTACCTAATTGACTGTTAACATATACTTTGCCACCGTGAGCTTCTGCGATCGCCCTGACAATAGACAAACCCAAGCCAGCCCCTTCAGAACGGCGGCGGCTGTTTGCAGCCCTCGCAAACCTATCAAAAATTCGCTGTTGGTCGATCGGGGCAATACCTTCTCCAGTATCGCGCACCCAAAATCGCACGTTACTGCCGCTAACAACAGATCCGATCGCGATCGAATCCTCCGATTGAGTGTGTTGCGCCGCATTTTGAGCCAAATTCATTATAGCTTGAGTAATGCGCTGGCGATCGGCAACAATCCGACATAAGGCTATACCATCTAATTCCCAATTCCGATTTCCTAGAACCGTTGATTTAGCAAAAAGTTCCTCAGTTAGCGTGCCGATATCCACAGTTTCTAGCTGTAAAAAATCTGGATGTTCCGCCTTAGCCAGCAGCACTAAATCCTCCACAAATCGACTCATGCGATCGAGTTCGTCCATCACCAACGCTATCGTTTCTTGCTGTTCCTGGGGATCGTCGCCCATCAATTCCAAATGCCCCCGAATTATCGTAATCGGAGTGCGCAGTTCGTGTCCCGCATCGTTAATAAAATTGCGCTGGGTAGCAAAAGATTCCTCAATCCGATCCATCATTTGATTAAAAGTAGTTGCCAGTTCCGCAATTTCCCCTTTTCCTTCCACTGCAATCCGCTGAGTCAAATCCGACTCTTCGATCGTGCGAGCAGTTGCTGTTAGCACGCGCAGAGGAGCCAGCAGTTTTCCAGCAGCTATCCAAGCGAGCAAAGCAACTAAGATCATGGCAACCAAAATTACCTCAATCATAACTTGGAAAGCTTCCAGTGCTTCTTGGCGTTCCCCCGCAGTCAGGTGAGCCACAACGAATACTCCCACAGTTTTGCCTTGAATATTAATAGGTTTGGCAACGTAGAGAATGCTCCCAACCCTACTGTCTGAGACCTTGTATTCGCCGCGAATTGACTGGCTAAATTTTCCCCAACTTTTTACCAATTCCGAATCCGGCTGAAGCAGTTTTGGCAGTGCCTTGGAACTGGCTCTATAAAATTTTCCTTCTATGATAGCGATGAGAAATGTATCATCTTCAGTGATTTGCCGGGAAAGGTGAATATCCAAGAGTGCCGACAATTTTTGAGAATTCGAGTAAGTTTTAAGAGATCTGTATTTTTCTTTTAATTGTTTTTCTACGTCTCCGTTTTTAGAGTCAAATTCAGCAGCCAGCACTTCATCAAATATGATAATTTCTTCAACTAACTCCGCATTGACGCGCCCATCTACCAGCAAAAACAAGCGATGGCGAATTGCAGGAATAGAAAGGGACAGGAAGAATGCCATTAACAAAACGTACCAGAGCAGAATCCGGGTACGCGCTTCGCCAAAAAATCTGTGCCAATTGAGGTGCAAGTAGTTTTCCTGTTTCTGTGAATTGCGTTCGTTATTCATATCGGATCCGATCGATTGCCGATCGCGAACAAAGCTAACTTTTTTCAGCAGTTTTGTGATAAGTAAGCTGTTGCACATTTAAATTGTGTGTCAAGAATCAATCAAATTCTTGTGGCGTCGGCTTTGAGCAGCGCGCCGAATATGCAATTTAAAAGCAGAAAAGCTTATAGTATGGTTTCCCTCACATAGGTAAGCGCTCGGCGAATGCTCGCCAATTACCAAGGGTAGCTCATATCAAACAGAACTGCTATGTTAAGTTATCACTTCTTGCAGACCGAGTTTTCGCATTTTTTTGTCAGATCCGCAGCGCTAACCTCACAGATGGCAGCGCAAATTAGTCATACCATGTCCGGGTTGTTTACCCATTTGAGGAATCCTCAATTATTGCCAAAGTCTTTGCGATTGCTTTCACGTAGCGCTCAGAACAATAAACTGGAGTTGAGACTAAGCAAGCTTTTAAGGTCGAGCAATATGCTAAAACCGAGCACAAAAGATGGTTGTATTCCGAGTATGATGAGGAAGATACCGGATTAGTGTTTAATTCGTTTCAGCTAGAAGTTCCTCTATCTGCTATTTATAAGAAAGTGAATTTTGAGGAAGTTGAAAAAGACAATAATCAGAATGAGGTGTGAGGGCGATTACCTACGGGATAGCTTCGCTTCACGCTCCTAGTTCGTGTTAAACTGAATCTGGCGGTCGTGTTAAGCAAGGAAAAAATAGCCGTGATACCTATCCAAGCAAAAATTGTTGAAAAACTGAAAAATTTCTCGGAAATCGAACTGCAAGAAATCCTCAACTTTGCAGATTTCCTGTTATGGCAGCGGAGAAACCAGGAAGTAGTTTCGCCGCCCGATGAAACTGGCAACAGCGAACCGGCTAATATGGATGAAGAGTGCGAGGTTTATTATGTTGGTGGAGTCTTAGTCGTCAAAGCATCATCAATAAAAAATCAAGAACTGATTAATTGGGATACAATTATTCCCCATATGCGCGAAGAAAGAATCGGGAAATTTATCTAAAATGAACGTTTTATTTGATACATCCGTTCTGATAGCAGCGTTGATAGAATGTCATCCCAGTCACTCTCAAAGCTTATCTTGGATTGAAAAGACATGACTCAAAATAATTTACTGTCTCGGATCTCAATCGACTCGAATATCTGCTTTGGCAAACCCTGCATTCGCGGCCATCGCATCTGGGTTTCTCTGATTCTTGATTTTCTCGCTAGTGGCATGACTGTGGAAGAATTGCTTGAGGAATATCCGGGAATTGAACGAGAAGACGTTTTGGCTTGCATTGCTTATGGGGCTGAGTTGGCAAGAGATTGTTATGTCGAAATTCCTGTGGGTAAAAAAAAGGTAGTTTTAAAGTGAAGTTAAAACTTGATGAAAATTTGGGTAGCATCCGCGTTGTTTCGATGTTACGTTTGGCTGGCCACGATGTTGCGACTGTACGAGAACAAAATTTGAGTTCAACACCGGATGAATTATTAATTGATATCTGTCGAAGGGAAGATAGATGTTTGGTGACTTTGGATAGGGGGTTTGGCAATCGCCTCCGCTACAATCCTTCTGATTATTGTGGGATTGTGTTACTGCGTCTGCCTTCTCAAGCGAAACCGCAAGATTTGCAAGCGGCAGTAGAAATATTAATTAGCGGATTGGATGCCGCAGAAGTTGCGGGTAAATTGTGGATTATCCGAGGGGAACAGCTTTTGGAGTATCAAGCAATGTGAGGACTTGAGTCCTATCTTTGGCGTTTCCAATCCCGATACAGAATTGCTAACAGCACTACATCTTCAAACACTTCCCACTTTCGGACTCGCTGACACAGCACGCCTTCTTGAATAAACCCGTTTTTTTTCAATACATTACTTGATGCTGGGTTCCTCAACATATGGTAGGCATAAAGCCGATTGAGGTGCAGGTTTTCAAACCCGAAACAAAGTATCGAAGGGAGGATTTCGCTCATGTATCCCTGTCCCCATGACTCAACACCCAACCAAAAACTCAATTCAGCGATTGAATGTTCCCGATCGATATCTCGGATTTCGATCGCGCCCCTCACCAACTTTTCCTGCTTGCACTCGATCGCAAACGCCACAGAATGGTCATCTCGAAACTCAGCAATTTTATTAGAGATATGGTTCTCAGCTTCGCCTTCTGGATAAGGATGAGGAATCGAAATCATCGTATCAGCAACTGCGCGATCGCTGGCAAGTTTTTGAATGGCTGGCGCATCAGTTAAAGCGAGCGGGCGTAAAACCAACCGGGCGGTTTCAAGCGATATCTGAGGGAGCATCAGGGCTGTTTACCTTATCATCATCAAGAGTCATTTATAGTGCGAGCGTCCCCGCTCGCGATCGCATCATCGAGAGTGCCAGCGTCTCCACTATAGGGTGCGTGGTGACGCTCGACAGTCTCGCAATACCGAATTTTATCTGAAATTTCATAAATAAGCAAGGGCATCTACAACAGATGCCCTTATCACAATCGAAACTACGCGCCGACAGATTCCTTAGCCGCGTACAGCACCTCAACGGTAATCTTCTCAATTCCCCGATCGCGCGCAAACTTCTCAGTATTTCGCTTCACTTTACCCCGCACAAAACCAGGGATTTTATTCAATTCTGCCTGTCCATCCTTCGTCCAACCCATGTCAGAATCAGCCGAAATTCCCTTAGTAATCACTTCCTTCGTATCGTGGCCGCCGAAGATTTCCAGCAAGTGGTCTTCCATGCCCAAAGTAAAGGAATTGTAGACCAAATCTACGCATTGATTCGTGCCTTCATAACCCAAAAATGGCTTGTAGCCGATCGGGAAATTTTGCACGTGAATCGGCGCAGCAATCACACCGCACGGAATATCAAGCCTTTTACCCACGTGGCGTTCCATCTGCGTGCCGAAAATCGCCGAAGGTTCTGCTTTGGCGATCGCATCCCCGATCGCACCATGATCCTCCGTCACCAGCACTTCATCACAATACCCTTTTACCTCTTCCCGGAACCAATCAGCATCGTGTTTGCAGTAGGTTCCTGCCCACACAACGTGGATACCCATCTCGCGAGCCAAAATCTTCGTCATCGCCGCAGCGTGCGTATTATCGCCAAATACGACGGCTTTTTTGCCGGTTAAGTTTTGGCAGTCGATCGACCTTGAGAACCAAGCAGCCTGAGACACAAACCGCGTTTGTTGGTCAATAAACTCTTCATAATTAACATCCGCACCTTGAGCATTCAGAACTTCCTGAATCTTCCGAATGCAGCGCGCAGTTTCCACCACACCCATCGGCGTAATATCCACCATCGGCGTGCCGAATTCTTTTTGCAAATACTCCCCGGCTGCCATCCCCAATTCCCGATAAGGAACAAGGTTAAACCAAGCGCGCGGCAGTCTTTTTAAGTTGTGAACCGAAGCACCTTCGGGAATAACTTCGTTGACTTCGATTCCCAAATCTGCCATCAAACGCTTCAACTCGGTGCAGTCGTGCTGGTTGTGGAAACCCAGCGTAGACATACCGATAATATTCACCGATGGTTTTTCGCTTTTACCTTCCAAATCGCCTTTTTTGCGAGCTTTGTTAATGTAAAGTTGGACGATTTGATCCAAAGTCCGATCGGCAGCTTGGAGTTCGTTAAACCGATAATGGTTAACATCCGCCAGCATCACATCGCCTTTGGCATCCAATTGAGCTCGGTTAACAAAGTTTTCCAAGTCTTCTTGCAGAATGCTGGAGGTGCAAGTCGGGGTAAGTACAATTAAATCGGGGTGCTCTTCTCTGTCTTTGCGGGTGATATTGTCCACCACCCGTTCCTGCGAGCCCCGCGCCAGTACGTGTCTGTCAACCACGCTGGTAGTTACCGGAGTGAAGTCCCGTTCCCTCTCCAGCATCGATCGCATCACGTTAAAATAGTCGTCTCCAATCGGTGCGTGCATGATCGCGTGGACGTTTTTGAAGGAAGTCGCAACGCGCAGAGTGCCGATGTGGGCTGGGCCTGCGTACATCCAATAAGCCAATTTCATAGGTATTTTCCCTTATGCTGGTTGAGATTTGCCCGATCGGGCGATTACTGCTAAATTTTAAGGTTGTTTGAGATTTTCTCACCAGATGAATCCTTTAGAAATAGTAACTTTCTGAAGATTTACAGATGGGAAAAATCCTCAAACGCTTTTGCTGGTTGGGCTTTGACTCGCCATTGCCACAACTTTACCTTTGTTTTATGGCAATAATTCTTAATTTATTGTCAAGTTTCGTTAAGAAGCTGACACATCTTATCAAACTCGGGTGCTTATGGCGAACCTTGCTCAATACAGCTCTTGCATAAGTCTGCGATCGACACACAAACCGCAGATTTCAGGCAGATAAATACATATAAACGCAGATAATTTTAGGGTAGGAAAGCTTAGGAGTGGAAGAGGTCTAATTTCCTTAAGCAACAGACAAATCATACCAAATTAGGATGCTAAATGCACACTTTACACATAAAAGATACGTTAATTGACTTTTTAGGCAATACAGGCTAAACTATTAATTAATCCACTATTTCCTCGACACAGAAACTTGCAAAGATCGGGAAATATTGACGTAAAACAAATCCTTGTTGACAAAACCCATGAAACTATCCAAAATAGACTTGAGCAATGTCTTAGCAGTCGGTCACTCTAACGGCCAGCTAGGACTGTTGATCGATCGCGGGGAATGCCTCGAATTTATCGAAATTGCCGCACCCGAAGCTGCAATGCACGGCCTGCACATGGTTGATTTCATAGCCAATACAGATTCTACCGAACTCAGTGGCGGTATTGAATTAACAGAAATTGCCCCAGCCGACGAACCCATTGCTATGATGCCGGTTGATTCGGCAATGGCGGCTCTCCTGACTTTATGGTGTATAATGTAACAAACAATACATTTACTGTCATGGACTTTTATTTAGACTATATATTAGACTTGCCTGGAGTCAAGAT